>JAXDAH010000120.1:0-7345 GCA_034679905.1 Methanomicrobiales archaeon
GCTGTTGGAGAGGTCGTTGGTCAACTCATAGGTTCCTGGGGCGTCGATGACGTACGGCGCCGTGATCGTCACGGCGGCGACGGATGAAACGCTGCTGTACAGAAGGCAGAGAACCACGGCGATGCCCAGCCATCGCAGGGTTTCGGACTTGGTATGCATATCCTGGTTCATGTTTCAGTGCTCCTTCCTCCCTCCCGTGTGCGAAGAAGCACAGATGTCCGCATGACCTGATCGGACTATCTGCTGCTCTATCGGGGGAGGTGTTCAGGGCTTGCTATCTTCCTGGAAGGAGAATATTCAAATGTTTTTGTATTTAAATATTTTTATTTTCATAATTATGTATTATATCAATAAATAAGAATTATAAGTATTTACAGCAAATGAACCTTAATAACATAGTATTATTAAAAGTATTTATTTTTTGATACGTATTTATAAAAAGATTGAAATTATGAACGCTATTGGGTGCGTGCGAGGAGTTTCTATGGACAATGGCGGCTTTTCGGTTCGACAGCATCAGACGGCAAGAATCTGGCGCCGGTGTACTCCTGAAAGCAGGAGCTCGATGCTTGCCGGCTCAGAGATCCCAAAAAAGTGGCAGTTGAGTATCAATCCGGGAGGGCTTCCCACCGCTCCTTGAGCTTTGCCTCCACCTGCGGGAGCGTCGTGTACTCCATCTCGTCCAGGGAGAGGCGGTGGGGTTCGAACGGACCGTGGGAGCGGAGGTAGTCTGCCACGCGGTTGGCCTTCTGCCGCACATGGTCGTAGCCGGGATCGTCGAACATGTCCACCGGGCCGATCAGCTTCCCGTTGCTCACCTGGAATCCGAGACAGACCACCCGTGGAGGCCCGTCGAACCGCGTGCAGTTTGCGTCGCAGAGCCCCACGGGCATGAACGGGCCGTGGTGGGAGCCCCGCATCCAGCCGGCCACGATGATCGGATTGGTGAAGGCCTCGATCACCTCGCCCACCGCCGGAAGCCCGCTCTGGGCCCGCACGATCATGACGGGATCGTCCTTGCCCACGTAGCGCCCGGCCAGCATGTTCAGGCGCTGGGTGCTCGTCGAGGCCCCGATGAGACCGTCCTTGCGGTGCACGTACTTGATCACGTAGCGCGAGGGCGCCCCGATGTAGGCGAGCATGTCGTAGATCTCCTCGGGGCAGCGGAACGTGATCTTCCGCTTGTCGACGACGTCGTGCACCTCGAAGATGAATCCGCTGTGCAGGCCGGGATCGATCACGAGACCGGGAGTGTTGAAGGGATCGGCAAACATCTTGTAGAGGAAGTAGTTCCAGGCCCCCGGCTCGGTCTTGTCCGCCATGAAGACCAGCACCGGGTCGCTCCCCCGCTCCTCGAACTCCATCTCGGCAACCCCGGGCCCCATGCCCTTCACGTTGCCGGAGAACGCGGTCGAAAGGAGATCCTGCCCCGCTCCGTAGAGCTTCATCCCCTTGGCGATCTCGGCGCAGGCGCTGAAGACATCCCATGCCAGAGCGTGGATCTCCTGGTCGTCTTCCCCCCTGGTGTGAGTCATGATCAGGTTCAGGTCGTCGCCGACGTGCGTGACGAACGAGTCGATGATCTTTTTCCCCTCTTCCGCCTTGAGCATCTGTGCCGCCTTCTCCATGAGAACGGGATGGATGCGGGAATGGCCGGGGAAACTACCGATATCCGCCTTGATAACAGAGACAGTTGTCCTGGGCATATGTCACCACATTAGTAGTAGCATTCATTATATGTATAGCTAATTTAGGAAAAAGGGTATTCGGGAGGGGAAGGAGCAGCAGAGAAAGCGATCACCCGGCAGACGGGGCTGCCGCCTTCCGGAACGTCACCTCGAGTACGCCGTTCTTGCAGGAGCTCTGCATGGACCCCGGGTCCACCGGCGGCAGGTCCACGCGGGTCCTGAACGCACGGTTCTCCGTGCCAGTATCGATGGTGAGCGTATCGCCCGAGAGCCCGAGGCGGATGTCCTCGAGACGTGCGCCGGGCACCTCGGCGACCACCATCACCTCATCGCCGATCGTATGCACCTCTGCTGCGGGTTCGGCGCTGTCCGCCGGAGCGTGCGTTCCATTCGGCATCGAGCCGCTGATGACGATTCTGAAACCCCCGGGCATCATTCTGGGACTGATCCCGGCCTGTTTTAGCAGCGCCTCGATCATCGCATCCAGTTCATCGAAGTCGTCATTTTCAAAGAAATTGCTCATGTCCGTTTACCGTGCTACTGTAGTTGCGAGTTTTCGGAGTTTCTCCTGTTCTTTTTCCATTCTTTCGGAGAGCTCTTTTGTAAGCCTGCGGATCTCCACCCAGTCCTTGCGGCGCTCGAAGACCAGCTGGCGCAGCTTCTCCATCATCTCTGTCACGTCCTGCTGGATCCCCGGCGCCTTCACCACGGATTCCGCACGCTTGACGGTCGCGACCGCCTCCTCGAGTGCATTGCGCTGTTCCGCGTTGTAGATCATCTCCCAGGCCTGGCGTTCTGCCTCCTGGATCGACTCCCGGTCCATGGAGCCCCGCACCTTGCCCATCGCCTCGTCGAAGTGTCGCCGGGTGATCCGCACGTTCTCGATGGCCTCCATCCTCTCCGACTCGGACCGTCCGCCCATGGTGGACAGGAACTCCCGCATGGCGGAGAGTTTGGCCTCCCGTACCAGGTTGGCGATATCGGCGCCCACGTAGCCTTCCGTCAACCCCACCAGCTCGTCGATGTCGATGTCGCCGGCCAGGATCTGCTCCGCGTTCCGCAGGTATACTTCGAAGATCTTCCGCCGGGCGTCTGCATCGGGCGGCGGCACATAGATCAGCCGGTCCAGCCGCCCGGGGCGGAGCAGCGCACCGTCGATCATGTCGGGGCGATTCGTCGCCCCGATCACCACCACGTTCTTGAGCTCCTCCATGCCGTCCAGTTCGGTCAGGACCTGGGAGACCACGCTCTCGGTCACATGGGACGAACCCATGTAGAGCCCGCGTTTGGGCACGAGGGAGTCGATCTCGTCGAAGAAGATGATCGACGGCGCCGCCTGGCGTGCGCGGTGGAAGACCGCCCGCACGCCCTTCTCGGACTCGCCCACCCACTTGGAGAGGAGCTCCGGGCCCTTCACCGAGATGAAGTTGGCCTCGCTCTCGTTTGCCACCGCCTTCGCCAGCAGGGTCTTACCCGTGCCCGGCGGGCCGAAGAGCAGGATGCCTTTTGGAGGCTTGGTCTGGAGGCGGGCATAGACGTCGGGGTACTTCAGCGGCCACTCCACCGCTTCTGTCAGTTCGGCCTTCACCTCCTCGAGACCCCCGACGTCGCTCCAGTCCACGTCGGGGACCTCGACGGCCACCTCCCGCATCGCGCTCGGCTCGACGTACTTCATCGACTCGTCGAAGTCGTCCCGCTTCACGACCAGCTGATCCATGATCTCGGAGGGGATCGACTCCTCGATATTGATCTGGGGCAGCACCCTCCGCAGGGCATGCATGGCCGCCTCCTTTACGAGAAGGGCGATATCGGCCCCGACGTATCCATGGGTGATGTTGGCATAGTTCTCCAGATCGACATCTTCAGCGAGCGGCACCCCCCGGGTGTGGATGTTGAAGATCTGCAGGCGCCCCCGCTTGTCCGGGATGCCGACCTCGATCTCGCGGTCGAACCGTCCGCCGCGCCGCAGGGCCGGATCGATGATGTCCGGCAGGTTGGTCGCGGCGATGACCACCACCTGCCCGCGGGCCTTGAGGCCGTCCATAAGAGAGAGGAGCTGGGCGACCACGCGGCGCTCCACCTCGCCCGTCACCTCCTCCCGCTTGGGGGCGATCGCGTCGATCTCGTCGATGAAGATGATGGCGGGAGCGTTCGCGGTCGCCTCGTCGAAGACCTCGCGGAGCCGCTGCTCGCTCTCGCCGTAGTACTTGCTCATGATCTCCGGGCCCGATAGGGTGATGAAATGTGCGTCCACCTCGTTGGCGACGGCTTTCGCGATCAGGGTCTTTCCGGTGCCCGGCGGGCCGTAGAGGAGCACGCCCTTCGGGGGCTCGATCCCCAGACGCTCGAAGAGCTCCGGGTGCCGGAGGGGCAGCTCGATCATCTCGCGGACGAGCTGGAGTTCGCGGTCCAGCCCTCCGATATCCTCGTAGTGCACGTCCCCGATCTCTTTCTTGCCTTTCTCCGGTTCGTAGGGAGTCTCTTTGAGTTCCACCTCGGTATCGTCCGTGACGACGGCGACCCCCTTGGGCATCACCTTCGATATCACGAAGGTGAGGGGGTTGCCCATGAGGTTGACGCGGAGGGTCTGCCCCTCGATGACCAGCCGCCCGCGTACCAGACGGCCCAGGTACTGCTCGCCTCCCACGAGCCGGATGGGCTGGGTCGGCTGGATGACGACCTTCTTGGCATAGCCGGCCTCTGTCTTCCGGATTCGCACTTTATCGTCGATCCCTGCCCCTGCATTGCTGCGGATATTGCCGTCGATCCGGAGGATGGCTCTGCCGGTATCCTCGGGATCGCTGGGCCAGACCGTGGCGGCGGCCTTCTTGCGTCCGGAGATCTCGATCACATCCCCGCTGACAAGCCGCATCTCCTTCATCAGGTCCAGGCTCAGCCGTGCAATACCCCTTCCCGCATCCCCGTGAAAGGCCTCCTTCACCGTGACTTCGAATGTATCCTTATCGGCCATCGTACGATCTCCACTTCTCATTAGATATGTGTGGTCTACAGGTATGAGATTTACGTAAAGTTAGTGTTATCCAGTATATATATTTTACCCGGGCTCGCCCGAAGGGTTGCAGCGGATCGCCCCATTTTCGGTGACGATCCAGTCCATCCTGACATCGTTTGCATCGGTTGGGATCGCATCCACCTGCTGGCAGGAGTACGCTATGCCTATCTTCATCACCCTGCAGCGCCGGATCAGAAACCGGTCGTAGTAGCCTGCGCCATAGCCCAGGCGGTTCCCGGCAGGATCGAATGCAAGCAAGGGTATGACCGCTACCCCGACCTCCTCCGCACGTGCCGGGATCTCGTGCCCGATGGGCTCGGGAACATGGAACGTGCTCTCCACCAGGTGATGGAGATGCTCCAGGTAGGTCAGGCGGAGAGACACCGTCTGCTGCTCTATGATGGGGACGATAATATGTTTTCCGCTGTCAAGGAGGCACTGGATGAGGTCGTGTGTGTCCACCTCCGGCTCCTTGGAGACGTACGTGAGAATAGGATCGTGATCGTCGAGAAGGGGGAGGAGGTGCGTGCGGATCTGCCGTGCCTTCTCGGCACGCACCGGCGGTGCGAGGTTCAGCCTCCGATCCTTCGCCATCTGCCGAAGCTCCCGCTTGTCGATGCTCATTCACGTACAATTGATTAAATATCCACTTAAACTCTTGGATCTTCTGAAAAAGATGGCCAGGTGTCAGCACCGACTGGATAGTGCTCGGCCCCGCGGGGCCACGAACATTCCATCTCGCCGTGTCGCCGATAGGGCAGGCCCTTCGGACCTGTGGCGCATTATCGCCCCTGGAGCCCGCGTGGATCGGTCCGTTCTCTCCAAGGTCATCCTGGATAGCCCCATGATATGTCGTAACAGAAACAGGATGGACGAAAAAGGAGTATTTAGAAGGTGAAGTGGCGGTTGACGATCTTCAGGGCGCAGTAGTCGCCGCACATCGTGCAGGCATCCGTATCGGCGGGCATCCGCTCGCTGCGGATCTTCTTCGCGTGAGCCGGGTTGATCGCCACCTGGAACTGCCGCTCCCAGTCGAGATCCCGGCGTGCATGCCCCATCTCCAGGTCGGCATCCCTCTTTTTGAGCTTGATCATATCCCCGACATGGGCGGCGATCCGGGAGCTGATCACGCCCTCGTAGACCTCCTCCGGCGTCGGCAGGGCCAGGTGCTCGCTCGGCGTGACGTAGCAGATGAAGTCGGCCCCGTGGGCGGATGCCAGGGATGCCCCGATGGCGGCGACGCGGTCGTCGTAACCGGGTGCGATATCGGTCACGATGGGCCCGAGCATGTAGAAGGGCTTGCGGTTGGTCACCCGCTTCTGGAGGATCACGTTGGTCTCGATCTCGTCGATGGGGATATGGCCCGGCCCCTCCACGATCGTCTGGACCCCCTCCGCATGCGCCTTGTCCCCGAGCTCGGCGTTGATGATCAGCTCCTGGACCTGCGCCCGGTCGGTGGCATCGTGCACGGCGCCCGCCCGCATGCCGTTCCCCATGGAGAGCGTCACCTCGTGCTCTTTTAAGATCTCGAGGAGGTAGTCGAACTCGCTGTAGAGGGGGTTCTCCTTCTCGTTGTGGATCATCCACGCGGTCATGAAGGCCCCGCCGCGGGAGACGAGACCGCCGTGCCGCCCCTGGTTCCGCAGCCGCTTCATCGTCTCGTAGTTGATCCCCGTGTGGATGGCCATGAAGTTGGTCCCGAGCTTCGCCTGTTCGGCGGTGATCCGGAAGAGATCGTCCTCCCGCATGTGCACCACGGCGCCGTGCTTCCGTGCCGCTTCGATGAAGGCCTGGTAGAGGGGGACCGAGCCCACGGAGAGGGACGTAGCTGCAATCACCCTTTTTCGGATATCCGCAAAGTCGCCGCCCGTCGAGAGCTCCATCAGCGTATCCGCGCCGGCCCGCTCCGCCATGATCGCCTTCTCCACCTCCATATCCACGTTCACGATATCCGTCGAGGTGCCGATCGAGGCGTTGACCTTGGTGCGGAGCCCTTCGCCGATCCCACAAATCCTGACATCTCGGTAGGGAGATACGGGGATGACGATATGGCCGTTTGCGACTCCGTGCCGCACAAAATCCTCCGTCACGCCTTCGGCCCTGGCAACCTGCCGCATCTCTTCCGTGACGACGCCCCGTCGTGCTTCTTGAATGAGTCCCATGCAGTACACGTGGGGGAAAAGACCTGATAAAGGCTCGGTTTTTCTGTTCCTGACTAAATCTGGCTTGTTCTCTCAACAAGTAAATTTGTTTTGCGTTAGAGCAACTTTTTTTGCCCTGTGGAGCGGGAAGCGGCATCCGATCTCGCCGTAATCCGCAGTACTACTGTGTATCGCATGTGCATGCAGTTTGTGTCGTAATTACACAATTGCTATACAGTATGGTTATCGTCCTTTCGGACTACCGGATGCCCGCAGTAGTGAAGAGTGGGGGTTGCGGCCTCCCCTCTCTCTTCCACGAGATGCGATGGAGCTTGAGGGTGAGCGAGGATGGGCGTGATGTTTTCTCCGGGGCCGGCTCGATGTTCCCGAACGGAGGTCGAAAGGATATATCCTGTGTTCTGGAGAAGGCCCTATCGCACGCTGGGGGGGGGCACGGTGAAGTATCATCCGGATTCTCCCCTCAAGGCTATCGTACCGGCGGG
>JAXDAH010000121.1:0-5088 GCA_034679905.1 Methanomicrobiales archaeon
GAGCATGCCTCTAGCCCGCCGCCGGAGATCCCGGGATGCGTACATTCTCGAGGGTCCGTCGGTATCGCTCCTGCCGGATCCCTGTTCCCGCCCCGCCCTGGAAGAGGCCAAGAGCTGAAAATTAAAAAAATTATTATTTTACAATTCAGTATCCTCCTTCTGCAGATTCCCGGAGAGAAGCCAGCTTGGACGATCTACTCTTGAAGTTGAAGGAGATCTTGAAGAATCATCCAAAAGGGCTGAGTGTATCAGACCTCTCGAAACGGATGCAGATGAACAGGAACTCCGTCGCAAAGTATCTCGATATCCTCTCGATGTCCGGACACGTGGAGATGCGATCCTACGGTACGGCCAAGGTCTTCTTCCTTTCGCAGCGGGTACCCGCCTCGGCCCTGCTGAAATACTCCTCGGCGTTGGTCGCGATCTGCGATAAACACGGGAAGCTGATCCAGATCAGCGATACCTTCCTGGAGTTCCTGGAGATGGAGCGGGATGCCGTCGTTGGATGCAGCCTCGCGGAGCACTACCTCCCCCTTCTCTCCGACCCCCCTCTGCTCGATAAGATCCTGGATCCTGCCCTCCAGCAGGAGTTCACTACCGATGCGGCCCTCTCCCGCGAAGGACGGGAGCACTTCTTCCGGGTGAAACTCATACCCACTATGTTCGACGACGGGAGCCCCGGAACCACAGTCGTGATCGAGGATACCTCCGCCGAGCGATGCTACGAGAAGGCGCTTCGGGAGAGCGAGGAGCGGTTCCGGACGATTGCCGATCTCTCGCCCTTCCCGATCGCCATCATCGATCGGGACGGGGCGTACCTCTACATCAATCCCAGGTTTACGGAGGTGTTCGGCTACACCCTGGAGGACATCCCCAGCGGCACCGCCTGGTTCGCCCTGGCATTCCCGAATTCCGACTACCGTAAAGAGGCAATATCGACCTGGATCGCCGACCTGGCCTCACATGGCGTCGGGGAGGTTCGGCCGCGGCAGTTTACGGTGCGGTGTCGGAACGGAGAGGAGAGGCTGATCATCTTCCGCCCCGTGACGCTGGTGGATGGCAAACAATACGTCACCTACGAGGACATCACCGCGATCTGCAGGGCAGAGAACGAGCTCCAGCAGACGGTGGATACGATGCAGAATATAATCGAGTTCCTTCCCGATGCCACCTTCGTGATCGACGGGAAGCGGCGGGTGATCGCCTGGAATCGGGCGATGGAAGACCTGACCGGCGTGCCGCGTGAGGAGATGCTGGGCAGGAGCGATTGCACCTATGCCGCCCCCTTCTACGGCTCGTTTCGTCCCATCCTGATCGATCTGGTGGATCGAGAGATCCCCGAGATCGAGAAATGCTACCGTCTCTTCCGCCGGGAGGGGGGCACGGTCATCGCGGAGGGCTACCTGAAACTGCCGCACGACTCTCGCGAGCGGCTCCTCCAGGGAAAGGCGGCCCCCCTCTGTGACAGCTGGGGGAGGCGAGTGGGAGCCATCCAGTCGATCCGGGACATCACCTCCCTGCACGGGCGGCAGCGGGATGACCCGGATAGATAAGGCTGCGTGCATCGCGTCATCAACACCCTCTTTTTCTCGGAAGCTCTGCGAGAGCATCCCCCAGGATGAGAAGAGATCCATTCAGATTCCATATATGGAGATTCGCCTCCCTCCGGTTCACGCTCTCACCATGGAGCCGTTACGGGGAATGCCGCGTCCCCATTCCGATAGGGGCCATCGGGGCGACGGCGCTCCGATCCAGAGGCCAGAATCGTGGCACGACTCACAGGCTGCCAGAGAATCTGGCCTTCGCGAAAAGAGAGGGGGCTAGGGGCAGTGCCGCTTCCCCCTACGGTTGATAGGCACGGGCATGCGAAGCGAGCTGGGGGCACAGGGTCGAGAGATCCTGGAACTCCCCCCTGCACGTGAGAGCGCCGCTCTGTATCCCGAAAGAGCGTCTATCGCACGTGAGGATAATTTGAAGTATCGCCCCCATCCACCCCAGGAGGCTATCGCACGCGGGGGTGGGGGCAACTGGGGGAGGGGGGCGCGCCCCCCTCCCGCATGGTGCGATAGGGCCAATCCATGGATACAGGAATAGCGGCAGACCGGATAGGCATTGACTCAACCTGCCGGCGCACGAATCGGGGGTATACGGGATCTCGAGCGGATCCATGGCGGCTCGAAGCGCCTCCGGCTGCTCCACAGATCCAAGAGAGAGGTCGATGCGGGTTCGGGCTTCGGACAATGCCGGGATGCCATCCCCGCCACGCTGCACAGCCGAGGCCGCCAGCAAAGAGATCGCGGGCAGCAAAAAGACGAAGCGATGCTTGATGATCCTGCCGTGTACGGCAGGAGCCTTCCCGTATCAGGCAGGCTCCCCTTCCATCTCCACCATCAGCTCCGCAAGCGTCGCCTTCCGCTCGGCGTAGGCGTTGTGCTGATGAATGCTCTCCTCGTTCGTCTGTTTGATGGTGACCACCGCATCCGCCGGGAGCTCCTTGAACTCCATTAAGACCATCTTCGCCATCTCCCGCACGCAGTCCTCGACGAAACGGGGATTCTTGTGCGCCTCGAGAACCACGTAGCTCTCGTCTCCCCGCTTCAGGAGCTCGTAGATCCGCGCGCTCATCGAATCCTTCAGGATGCGGATGATCTTCTCCAGCCCCACGTGCTGGTCGTCGTCGGTCTCGATGCAGAGGAAACCCCGCCCCCTCTGGTTGTGGGTCGCCATGGGAACCTCCTCGAAGAACTTCTCCATCTTATCCGCGGAGATATCGAGATCCTGCATCACCTGCATCGCCCGGTCCTTCATGATGTTCTGCGCACAGGGGCAGGCGGTCATCCCCGTCACCTCGGCACCGATGAACTTGCGGACGATCGGTTCGTCCGCGGTCCGCTTCGCCACCGCACCCGCATGGACGTTGACCACCTCGTGGCAGCCGGTCTGGCTCACGGGCGTCTCGCGTTTGACCATGAACTGGCTCTTCATCAGCACTTCCGTGCGGTCCGCATACTCGTGCCGGTCCAGAAGCCTGCGGGCAACAAAACTGCAGAGCTCCTCTATCTCTTTGACCTCTCCCTCGATCGCCTGCTGGAGCACCTCGTCGATCACCTCGAAGTTGCGGGACAGGTTGGCGCCCTTCAGGCTCCCCGGCAGATCGACGAAGACATCGAAGTGGGAGATGAAGATGACCGGCCGCTTTCCGGGGCGGGCAACCTCCACCAGTTTATTGACGTTCTTTACCCCGACGCGCGTCAGGTTGATGCGGATATCGGGACAGGTCGACTGTACATCAGGTAATTCCATCATCGAACTCCATTGCCACGGGATCTCTACCGGTTGACCCTTGCGACTGGGGAAAATAATACAATCAAATTTTTTTGTAATATATAATATTTATTTCCCTTCCGGCCCATATCACATGCATGGACAACGCGATCAAGAGATACTATGAGGAGGATGCGGATCTCTCCCACCTCAAAGGGAAGAGGATTGCAGTCATCGGATACGGATCGCAGGGAAGAGGGCAGGCGCTGAACCTGCGGGACAGCGGCCTCGACGTGATCGTCGGACTCCGCCAGGGGAAGAGCTGGAAGAAGGCAATCGAGGATGGTCTGGACGTCTATACCGTGAAAGAAGCGGCTAAACAGGCCGACATGATCCAGATCCTGCTCCCCGACGAGTCGCAGGGCGCCGTTTACCGTGCGGAGATTGCCCCCTACCTGGAGGAGGGCAATGTTCTCTCGTTCTCCCACGGCTTCAACATCCACTACGGCCAGATCGTGCCCCCCGAGAACGTAGACGTGACCATGATCGCGCCCAAGGGGCCCGGCAGCATGGTCCGCCGCCAGTACGAGGACGGGAAAGGCGTCCCCGCGCTCATTGCCATCCACCAGGACTACACGGGCAAGGCCAAGGGCATCGCCCTCGCCTACGCGCGGGGGATCGGCGCCACGCGGGCGGTCGTGCTCGAGACCACCTTCCGCGAGGAGACCGAGACGGATCTCTTCGGCGAGCAGGCGGTCCTCTGCGGGGGGACGACCGCGCTCATCAAAGCGGGATTCGAGACGCTGGTGGACGCCGGGTATGCCCCGGAGATGGCCTACCTCGAGGTGCTGCACGAGCTGAAACTGATCGTCGATCTCATCTACGAGGGCGGGCTCACGAAGATGCGCTCTGCTATCAGCAACACCGCCCAGTACGGCGACCTCACGCGCGGGCCGCGGGTGATCGGCCCGGAGGTCTACCTGGCGATGCAGGAGATCCTGGACGAGATCCAGACCGGGGCGTTTGCCAAGGAGTGGATCCTGGAGAACCAGGTGAACCGGCCGGTCTTCAACGCCCTCACGGCGAGGGACGAGGAGCACCTGGTCGAGCAGGTGGGCAGAGAGATCCGCGCCATGATGCCGCAGTTCAAGAAGTAATCCAGCCCGCTCCATATCTATTTTTAAATTACCCAAACCCTTACGTCGCCAATCGAAAATCGCGCTGTCATCGTCGCGATCTTTTTGCCCCATTATGAACACGATCCACAATCTCGGCCCAATGATGGGGATTATGTGGGGGACAGATCAGCCCTCCCCGGGCATACATGCGCATGGGCTCTACGACCGAAGTATCGGATACTGCCAGTCCTGCAGGCCACGCATGCACGGTTGCTACCACCCCGGCGTCTCGCATGATGGAGAGAGGGCGGCGGCGGGTTCCCTCCCCATGTCCCGCCCCTGTTGGAGGATACACCTAATAGAGGATAGGATGAGCGATGCCATATCCTCCGCCTGCGATGCGATGGGGGGCCTGCTTCAGGGTGCCGGGGAGGGACCTCCCCCTCCACCGTGAGAAGACAGAGGCTTGGGAACAGATCGAAGATATCCTCGGCTCTGCTTATTAGATCCAGGCCCTATAGCCCACTATAAGGGAGGAATTCCATCCCCCGAATCTTCATCCCGAAATCTGATACATCCAGTTCCGGTACGGTGGGCGGATTTCCTCTGTAATTCCGAAGTGACGTTTCTGCCTGCTCATAGAATAGCCATTCAATCGCTCTTTCATATATCAGCCCTATCGCACCAATGGGGGAGGGGGTTTAGA
>JAXDAH010000122.1:0-6185 GCA_034679905.1 Methanomicrobiales archaeon
GTAAAGACTTATCAGTACTGATATAATCAAAACATAACGAAAATAATTGGATATTATTAATTAGAAATATTTTTATACTATTAAATCATTTAACGTATTTTGTGGTATTGGAGGGATCCAATATACACTCACAAGGTGTAGAAGTATGAGAATCAATCGTGAAGATGCATTCACCGGCCTCGAGGCGGCGATCGTGCTGATCGCATTCGTCGTCGTGGCGGCGGTGTTCTCGTATGTCGTCCTGGGGGCCGGGTTCTTTACGACCCAGACCGCCCAGGAAGCGGTAAAGACCGGAGTCGAACAGGCCAGTTCCAGCGTGCAGATCAAGGGAGCGGTGCTCGGACTCAAGGGTGGTTCAACCACCAACATCAGCCAGATCCAGTTCCAGGTGGAGCTGGGTGCCGGCGGCGAGTCCATCGACATGGAGAAACTGGTTATGACCTGGATCACCTCGAGCGAAGTAGAGTATCTCTCCTACAGCGAGACCAACACGACAAAAGGTGCATGGGGCATCATTACCAAGCAGAATGCCGATACGGATACCCTGCTCGAGAAGGGAGAGGTCTGGACGCTTCAGGCAAACCTCGACGATGACTATCAGTTGATCGCCAACGAAGAGTTCAAGCTCGAGATCAAGCCGGCAACCGGTGCGGTCATACCTCTCTCCGCCCGTGCACCCGCCCAGATCGACGCAGTGAATGCACTGACGATCTAAACAATTTTTTCCTTTTCTGCATTTAACGCTTTAAGCACCTCCCGTTATATTCCAGAGTCACCTGCTGAAAAACCGGGGACCTGCCAGGCTGCAGGGACCCGGGAATTCACCGACCCTGTGCCGCGGTATACCAAAGGGGCCGGAATCCCTGCGGAGGGAACCTTCGTCTCGATTGAGCATCATATAAAAGTTGACAATCCGCTTATCAATGAATATCAAGCGGCAATAGGTCAATATTCGTGAAAATATCCATTAAAAATTAAAAAATCATAAATTTAATTGTTTTTTAAAATTAGAAATTATTAAATACATTTAAGTTCATCAATAATGTAATATGGCGGTGAATCAGGCGCAGGTCGACCATATCATCTCCAGTGCCTCGGCAGACGATCCCGAGGTGAAGCTGCTCAAGCTCCAGGATGAGGTGGACCTCATCAAGACATCCATAAAGCGGCTCTTGATCGACATCCGCGAGCGGATGAACGAGCTCGAGAACCCCTTCATGGTCGGGGCGGCGCAGGGGGCAGCAGGTGCGAGCGGGAGGGTGCACCCCCCCGAACCGGCCCCCGCCCGCGCCCACGAGGACGTCGCGAAGGCGGACGCCGGAGCCGGCGATGCCGCTCCGCTGCCCAAGCCGGCAACGGCGGGCATCGCAGCAGAGCGGACGCGTACGGTCGACGAACACCTTCTCGAGAGCCTGCGGGCCCAGCTGGCGATGCCTCCGCGCCCCGCCGAGGAAGAGGGTAAAGGCGGCCAGAAACTCCGGCTCCAGAAGGTGCACCGCCTGTTCGAGTGGACCGGCAAGACCGTGAAGAAGTACGGGCACGACCGCATGGAGATGATGCTCGACTCCTACCGTGCGATGGGCTACATCACCAAAGAGGAGAGGGACCAGGTGCGGGAGATCGCCCGCCTCATGCCGGCATCTCTCGGGGATCTGCACGAGATCGGCCCCGACGAGTTCGTGCAGGAGCTCTACTCGCTGAACCGGATCCTGGACCCGGGCGACACCTCCCTCGATCGGGATATGATCGAGGTGCTGATGGAGCGGCGCCGTGCCTCGGGCGCTTCCGTGAGAAGCTCAACAAAGGAAGGAGCCGGCGAAGAGGACTGGATCCAGATGCAGGACAGGTAGGAGCCGATGTCGAGCGATACCATCACCACCGCCCTCTTCCTCATCGCAGCGGTCGTCGCCGCTGCGGTGCTGATCAACGCCATGTTTCCGGTCATTTACACGATGAGCGGAACCTTCACCACCTCGTCACGGGAAGCCGATGAACGGCTCCGCACCGACATCAAGATCATCAACACCTACGCCCACTCGGGCAGTGCCCAGGTCTGGATCAAGAACGTCGGGACGAAGAGGATCGCCGCCGAGGAGATCAACCGTTCTGACGTCTTCATCGGCGCACCGACCGACTTCGAATCCGTGCCCAAGAAGGTGGGGAGCCTCGGCGGGAATGGCTGGGACTACGTGATCCTGGAGGACGACAACCGCTACTGGGACAACGCCGAGACCCTGCACCTGACCGTGGAGAGCAGCAGGATCCCCACGAACCGCGGTGACATCGTCTACTTCCAGTTCGTCTCCCTGTCCGGAACCGTTCGCTCCATCGAGTTCTCTGCAAGTGGATAACCATGGCATCCGGAACCCTGATTGCAACGGCCATCGCCCTGATCCTGCTCGTCGTGACGGCATATGCCCTGGTGGGCGGGACGCTCTCGACTGCCTCCATGATAGCAGGCGCCCAGAGCGACGCGGTGCATCAGCAGGAGATCCGCCTGCGCACCTCCATCGCCATCCTCGACGCCAGGCTGAACGCCAGCCTCGCCACGCTCTTCCTGGAGGTGGAAAACACAGGCAGCGAGGTCATCGGCGACTTCGATCACATGGACCTCTACCTTTCCGACGGAGGAGATCCGGCGTTCTATCCCCGGGGGAGCGGTCCGGGGACCTGGAGCATCGTCTCGATCACGCCCGACAGCATCCATCCCGGCATGCTCGACCCGGGAGAGGTGGCGAACCTGTCCGTGGCATACAGCGGCGCTCCACCGGAATGGGTGCAGATCGTCACCGCCAGCGGCGTGTACGACTCGAGATACATCAGGTGAATGCAGATGGACAGCGCGGGACTGGCAAACATTCTCGGGGGGGAGGACAAACAGATCCTCTCCACGGGAAACACAGAGATCGACAAGAAGATCGCAGACGGGCTTCCCCTCGGATCGCTCACCCTGATCGAAGGCGAGAACGACACGGGCAAGAGCGTCCTCACGCAGCAGATCATCTGGGGAGCGATGAAGCAGGGGCTCAACGTCGATCTCTTCACGACGGAGAACACGACCAAGAGCTTTCTCACCCAGATGGAGTCCATGAGCCTGGATGTATCGGATTACTTCGCCTGGGGATACCTCCGCGTCTTCCCCCTCCACATGAGCGGATTCCAGTGGAGCAAGGAGGAGATGGATGGCATCCTCCAGAGGGTGATCAACTACATCCGGGCGAGTCCGTGCCAGGTCGTGGTGATCGACTCCCTGACCATGTTCACCGAGTACACCACCTCCGACGCCGTCCTGACCTTCTTCACCAACTGCAAGAACCTGATCGACCATGGAAAGACCATCCTCATCACGCTCCACACCTACGCCTACGAGGAGGATACGCTCATCCGGATCCGCTCGATCTGCGATGCGCACCTGATCATGAAGAAGACGCAGCTCGGGAACAAGTACGTCATGCTGATGGAGGTGGTGAAGGTCCGGGGCGCCCGCAAGACCACGGGCAACATCGTCAGTTTCGAGGTGCACCCGGGATACGGCATGAAGATCATCCCCATATCGATGGCGAAGGTGTAGCATGACCGCCCTGTCCGTCTCCGTGAACCTTCCCTTCAAACCGGCGGAGAACGACGAGGGGAACGACTGCTACACCAATATCGAGGGCTGCGCCCTCTACCGCATGCTCCCCGCCAATGCCAAGGAGTACGTCAAAGGCAGCCCCCACCTCCTGGAATACCTCCACATGTTTCCGGTGAACACCTACGGCATCCCCCTCTTCTTCTCCGAACTGAAGCGGGACTTAAAGTCCATGAAGGAGCCGAACCTGATCTACCCCGCAAACGACGTCACATTCATCCACATCTTCCCCGACCAGAACGACTCGCGGAACTACTACATCCCCATCGAGCCCTCCTTCCTCCACAACGTGACCGACTACGTCCCCGCCGTGGAACGGAAACTGATCGACCTCTTAGACGCCCTGGAGGAGGATCCCACTACCGAGGACGAGCGAAAAGCAGTCTTAAAGAAACTCATCGCCGAGGTCACCTGTATCGCCGAGCCCGGCCAGGATCTGGATGGCCGCCTCCTCGCCGACCGGAGCGGCGGAGGAATCAAAAGGAAGATCATGGACTTCCTCAACAAAGACCTCACGGCCCGCAAGTCCGTTAACCCCCTGGGGCAGGTAACGGTCGAGGTGCCGGAGCTCCCCGACGGCAGGATCGTCCTGAACCCTCCCGAGTACAAGGCGCTCGAGTACCTGATGGTGCGCGACAAGATCGAGCTCGGCCCCCTCAAACCGTTCATCTCCGATCCCTATATCGAGGACATCACCTGCGACGGGGTGGGCCCGATCTTCGTGGAGCACAAGATCTTCAAGGGGCTGAAGTCCGTCGTCGGCTTCCAGAAGACAGAGGAGCTCGACAACTTCGTGATCAAACTCGCCGAACGGATCAAACGCCCCCTGACGTACCGCAATCCGATCGTGGACGCGACCCTGCCCGACGGCTCCCGTATCAACATCGTCTACGGGACCGAGATCAGCCGCCACGGCAGCAACTTCACCATCCGGAAAGCGATGGACGAGCCGATCAGCATCCTCCAGCTGATCGAGTGGAAGACCTGCGACTACATGACCGCCGCCTACCTCTGGATCTGCATGGAGCACGGCATGTCGCTTTTCATGAGCGGGGAGACGGCGAGCGGGAAGACCACCAGCCTGAACGCCCTCACCGCCTTCCTCCCGCCGGAGAACAAGATCGTCACCATCGAGGACACCCCGGAGCTCAAAGTCCCGCACCGCAACTGGACACGGGAGGTCTCCAAGGGGAAGGGCAAAGGGGAAGGCGAGGGATCGGAGGTGACGATGTTCGACCTCCTGAAAGCCGCCCTCCGCCAGCGGCCCAACCAGATCCTGGTGGGCGAGATCCGCGGCGTCGAGGGCGCGGTCGCCTTCTCCGCGATGCAGACCGGTCACCCCGTAATGAGCACCTTCCACGCGGCATCGGTGGAGAAGCTGATCCAGCGTCTCTGCGGAGACCCCATCAGCATCCCGAAGACCTACGTGGATAACCTGAATATCGTCGTGATCCAGAGCGCGGTGAAACGGCCCAGCGGGGAGACGGTGCGGAGGATGCTCTCCGTCAACGAGCTGATCGGCTACAACCCCGAGACCGAAGGCTTCTCGTTCGTGGAGATGTTCCACTGGGATCCGATCACCGATACGCATGAGTTCACGGGAAAGGGGGCGAGCTATATCCTGGAGAACAAGATCGCCACCATGCTCGGGATTCCCGAGCACAAGAAGGGAGACATGTACCTCGAGGTGGAGAAGCGGGCCCGTATTCTGGAGCGCCTGCACAAGGCGGGATATACGGGATTCTGGGATCTCTTCGATATGCTGACCCGCATCCGAAAGCAGGGACTCATCCAGATAGGTGGCTGAGATGTTCGAGAACGCTGCTTCGGTGCTTCGGAACGGCAGCGGGGGAGGTATTCCGTTTGCCGACCTCGCGAAGAGGGTGTCCGCCCTGCTCCGCCGTGTGATCGAGAACAAAAAGATGGGCGCCGATCTCCTCTTCATGAGCACCTATATGGCCGCCATTACTACCGCCGGCGTGACCCGCCCGGAGATCTTCTCCTACACCTCGGAGCGGCGGGAGTACGTCCCGTCCCGCTACATCGATAAGGCCGAGAAGTACGTGCGGAGGTGGAACTACAGCTACGTGGAGGGGCTGCTTTTAGTCGCCGACAAGGTGGAGAACGAGATGCTGCGGAGCCTGCTCAACCGCTACGCCAACTCCATCGAATCCGGCGTCCCCGACGAGGATTTCCTCACGCGGGAACTGGAGACCGTGCGGTCGGTCTACCGCAACACCTTCGAGCAGGGCCTCGAGATGCTGAAGAAGTGGGGCGATGCCTACATCGCCATGCTCTTCTCGGCATCGCTCGTGGGCATCATCATCATGATCTCGGTCGCCATCTACTCACCCGAGGGGATCGAGTCTTCGCTCAACACCGCCTACCTCCTCATCATCACCATCTCGGTAATGGGACTCGCCATCATGTACCGCTCGGTGCCCGATGACGTCAGGACACACCGCATGCCGCACTGGTGCTCGCGGGAGCAGCTGATGATCCGCCGTATCGAGAGGCTCGTGCTGCCCGTCGCGGTCATCGGAAGCCTGCTCCT
>JAXDAH010000123.1:0-2697 GCA_034679905.1 Methanomicrobiales archaeon
GACCGAGTTCGAGGGCTATACGGTGGAGCACGACTTTCCCGGGATCGGCCACCGCACGATGCGGCTCAACGCCCGCAAGGTCCGCTCCGCCGTCGGGCCGGAACTGATCCTCCTCGCCATCGAGGACGTGAGCGGGCGGCCTGGCGGGGAATCCGTGCGGCTCCGCGTGAAGAAGACACCGGGCTGATCGTCCCGATCCTTCGCCAATCTCTTCCGATCCCCCCGCCCGAACGCTCCGCAGCGGTCGTTTGCAGACCCTGCAGAGAACCGTCGCGGGGCCGGGCCGGAGCAGAATTCCCCCTGTCGGGGAGCTCAATGGAATAATAAACGGGCCGGGATGATAGTCGGATGATTTGCCAGCAGTCCCGGGAGTCGGGCATAAGTATATACCCCCCCCCCCAACCTAATTTTAGTACACGATGGACTTTTGTTCACTGGAGAGGGGTACGCATTCCTGACCGCCCCATGACACTGCGTGCACTGCAGCGGAAGAAGGAAGAGTGCACGCAGCAGTTGCAGGCGATCCTCTCCGAGAACGATCCAGCAGTCATCTCTGCCGTCCGGGATCTCCTGGACGGGCTGGCAGAGGAGTGCTCCAGAACCATCGAAGACCTCAAGGATGCGTGGCTTCGGGAAAGCCGGACATTCCGCAGCACCCGGCAGCAGGGATACCAGGAGGCGGTGGAGCGGGCCCAGACCTATGCCGAGGAGCTGGCGGCAACCAACGAGGAGCTCCGGCTGGCGAACGAGGAGTTGAACCAGGCGAACGAAGCGTTAAACCAGCAGAATGCGGATCTGGTCGCCGCCCAGAAGGCTGCGGAAGAGGAGCGGCAGCGCTACTACGACCTCTTCGACGCCGCCCCGGAGGGATACCTGGTGACGGACCGCAGCGGCACGATCCTGGAGGCGAACCATGCCGCCGCCGTGCTGCTCGCTGTCCACAAGGAGAGCCTGGCCGGCCGCAACCTGATCCACTTCGTCGCGGATAGAAAGGAGTTCCGGAGTCGGGGAGCCCGGGCGGCGGGCGGCGAGCCCCAGCAGGACTTCGAGCTGGACCTGCGGCCGCTCGATGGAAGGCTTGTGCGCGTATCCGCCAGTGTCGTATCGGTACGCCCGGAGGATGCGACGGAACCGCCGCTCCGCTGGATGGTCCGGGATATCACCGAACGCGTGCAGGCAGAAGAGGCCCTCAAAGACTACGCCGAACGTCTGCGGCGCAGCAACGAAGACCTGGAACGGTTCGCGTATGTCTCCAGCCACGACCTCCAGGAGCCGCTGCGCACCATCGTCACATTCACCCAGCTGCTGGAGCGGAAATACAGAGACCGTCTGGATACAAACGCCGACGAGTATATCGACTACATCGTCGCCGCCGGCAAACGAATGCAGACACTCATCAACGACCTGCTGGAGTTCTCCCGCATCAGTACGCAAGGCGCCGATCTCCGCCCCACGGACGCCAGAGCCGCCGTGGAGAATGCTCTCCAGGCTCTCCGTGCCAAGGTGCAGGAGAGCGGGGCAGCCATCACGGTGAACTCCCTGCCGCCCGTGATCGCCGATGCCACCCAGCTCCAGCAGGTCTTCCTGAACCTGATCAGCAACGCCATCAAGTTCAAGAAATCCGACGCTCCTCCGAGAATTCACATCGCGGCTAAGGAGCAGGATAGCATGGTGCAGTTCTCGGTGGCGGACAACGGGATCGGCATCGATCCGCAGTACCGCGAGAAGATCTTCGTCATCTTCCAGCGGCTCCACGGCATGGACCGCTACGAAGGGACCGGTATCGGGCTCGCGATTGTGAAACGGATCGTGGAGCGGCACAAAGGACGCATCTGGGTGGAGTCGGAGCCGGGGCAGGGATCGACATTTCATTTCACCCTGCCGGCGGCGAAGGACAATACCTGACTGTCCTCCTCGATCTGCCGCACCCCCGGCCTACCGGATATTGCAGGACTCCTCGTAGGACTGCCGGCAGCCCGGGCACAACGTCCGCGCCTTCCGCAGTTCGGGATAGTTCTGCTCGTCGATCTCCTCGCAGGCGGCCCCGCAGATCTCGCACCAGTACTCCTTTGTCTCCCGTTTCTCCTCGCCTTTGACGATCTTCATGGATATTCGCTCCCATCGTGCCTCTGCACCGCCGCACCGCGTGCGGTATGCAGGTGGCAGCCGTATCCGGCCGGCACCGATCTTCCCGCATGCCTGATATACCTTCGGAGGGTCCGGGCGGAAGAGGCTGCCGTCTCCCGCATGCGAAACCCCGGGCGGTATCGGAATCGCGGTAAAGAGCCACATTCTACGAGGAGAAGTACACCGATCTCGCCCTACCCGATTCGCCCTATCGCACCAGAGGGAAGGGGGTTTAGAAGGGGGAGGGGGACGCGCCCCCCTTTCCCCGTTCCCCGCCTCGCCGGTACTATGGCCGGGAGGATCTTCACCCATCCCTGGCCCCGGCCCATGCGTTCGACGGTCTGCACCACTCCATGGAAAGCCTAATGTAATTCTCTGGAGCAAGACACTCTCATGCAGCACGAGCCGGAAACCGCGGCCCGCATCCTGAAGGCTCTCAAGTACCGCTCCCGGGGGATGACGATTGCCGACATCGCCCGGACGACCGGGATCAGCCGCAATACCGCCGCCCGGCAGCTGGACCTCATGCGGGTGAACGGCCAGGTGGAGTTGAAAGCGTTCGGCTCGGCC
>JAXDAH010000124.1:0-21517 GCA_034679905.1 Methanomicrobiales archaeon
CGCTCGTCCCGCAGATAGGATAATACCGCGTCGACGGAGAAGTCCTCCTTGCGGATCTCGATCGTCCCGTGCATCCCCTAGCCTCCCGCAACCGGGGGGAAGATCGCAATCTCGTCCCCCTCAGAAAGCCCGGTCTGCAGACCATCGTAGGTATCGATGTGCCGCCGATTCCGCATGACGATCACGTAGTCTCGGAGCGCTCCCTGCTCGTCGTAGATCGCCTCGTCGAATGCGGGATGCAGTACGGCGAGGTGATCCAGCAGCTTCCTCACCGTCCATCCCTCTGCGATCTCGACCTCCTGATCCCTGCCGATGATCTCGGCAAACCGTGCAAACGCCCTGACACGAACCTTCATCCGTTCTCCCCCATCACCGCCGGTCCGGGAAGATGCGAACCCAGACCGTATCTGTCATCGAGCCGATATCAGCCTTATCCCGATACTCCGGATCGCGGTCCCGACGATCCCCTCCGAGAATCCTCCCCGCGATCCCGCATAAGGGCGGCAGCAGACGAATCCCGCAGGGAAGGTATCCTTGCCCGACAGGCCCTATCCCTCCCCCGCGATCTCGGCGATTCTCTGCAGGGCCGCTATCGCATCTTCCCTCTTCAGATCCCTGCAGTCGGTCTCAAGAAAACGGCGGAACCGCTCCAGGGATCCGGAATCGATTCGATCGCCGGCGGCGCGCAGCATCGCGGCATAGGTCCGACGGGGAAAATAGAGATCCCGGGCTGCTGCCAGGAGGACCTTCCCCTCTTCGGGATCCAGAACACCCTGCTCCACCGCCCGCCCCAGGTTGTAGCGGATGTTGATCAGGGGCTCGGAGAGCGGCTGGAGCGAGAGCGGATCGAAGCTCAGGGCGACCTCGTCGTCGGACTCGACGACAGCGGAGCGGTAGAGCGTATAGATCTCCCCGACACCCTCCATCCCGAACCCATCCAGCTCCGCCGCCCGAAGCGCGCCCATGCTGGAGGCCCCGATCACGCGCACGCCGCGGCGGAGAACCGACAGGATCTCGCGATGCGCTACGGAGCAGTCCTGGAAGAAGACCCCGTCGATGAGCCCGATGATGCCGGCCCCGTCTTCCGCAGCCTTCAGGATATCGCCCCGTTTCGCCGGCGGGCGGTAATCGGCCGGCAGGATCTGCCGTGCCTCCTCAGGATCCAGGCTCGGGCCGAGAAAGACGACGACTCCTGACCGCACTCCTGCACCTCTCTCCCATCCTCTCCCCATCCATCGCATAGACCTCGAGGCCGGGGACGATCACGCGGACCACGGGGATACCGACCTCCTCCCGGGTCAGATCCGTCACGATCACCCGCTCGACTCCCCGCTGCTGCAGGTGCCGAAGGAGAAGCCGGATATCCGTCAGGAAATCGTCGCTGTCAAAGGAGGGTATTTCGGAGCAGTCCCTCTCGGTGCGGACCTCGAACCAGTGGCGATTCATCCTCTTGGTCCTCTCGTAGCCGATCTTCTTCCTGATGTCCGCAACATCGGTATCCTCACGGGCACCGTGGATCTGTGTCAGGCGGCTCTGTGCGACCTCTGTCAGGGCCCGGATCATGGCGACCTGTGCGTTCGTATGGGTTCCCATGCCGATGGTGAGAAGCGCCGGATCTTTGAGGAGGATATCGTCTGCCACCGCAGCGAACGTCGGGATGCCGATATCGCTGGAGATATCCCGCAGCACGACGGGGACCCCGGCTCTCTCGAACTTCTGCAGAAATCCTGCAATCAACGGATCGGTGATGGTGCGGACGACAGGGCCCGTATTGCGGCTCACCTCCACAATCGACCAGGCATCCCGCTCGATCACCTCTGCAAGACCGTGAAATACCGCCTCTTCAAGAGTATTGCCCGATGCGAGACCGTTGGTGTTGGTGCGGAAGAGGCGGTTGTACCGGGCGGCCAGGGGATGGAATACGGCATGGGCAGGTACAAAGATCTCCTCCTCCTGCAGGATGTCGTAGCCCTTCACCCACGGTACCGTCAGGTCGGGATCCGTGCGGGATGGCAGGATCAGGGCGCGGGGATCCAGTGCGTTCTCTGTCCGTGCGATCGCCGAATAGGCAGAACTCGGAAGGACCCGCCCATCGGCCTCAGCCGAGAAACGCTCGATCCCCTCCATCATCGCCGATATCCTGGCTTCGATGGGTGTCGCCCCTTTGCCGTTGTAGACCGTTATCGCACCCTCTTCGGCCGAAGGACGGATGCTGGAGAATACGGGGATTCCGATCCGATCGAGACTGGTGATGTCCGCGACGCGGGTGATGCCGGCGCTGACCATCTTCCCCTCGATGCGTTTCAAGGTCTCTTCTGGAGGATATGCACGGTGCGTATCCTCCTTATATCCTTTCTTGCAGGGCCGCAGGTGCATGGATGTCATCTCGAGCAGTGAAAAGGTAGAGGAGCTGCGTCGTTCTCAACGGGCTATTCCAGATGTATGTTCGGACCTCATTTATACTTACTGGAGACGGGGGATGGGCGGGGTCGGAGCGAATTCGCGGGAGATGCCCTTCTGGTTGCCGATTGCATTCGTCCTCTGCCCGAAGGGGGTGTCGCAACAACGCCTGGCTGACGATCGAGGTTGCGGTTGCCCTCCTGAACTGCAAGATGCGTTCCAGGACATCCGCAGGGTATTTAGCTCGGCAAGCAGCTCTTCAAAGACCGCTATCCTATGACAGACGCCTCCAGAATGCTGTTGAACCGCCTCATGCAGTCGGAGTCGAGCGGAACTCCCCGGTAAATCCTCCGGCCATGCTGCCAGCAGGACACATGACCTTCGGCTGAAGACCCCCTCCCCTGAAAAGGTATAATCGATAACAGTTCTCTTATCCTCGGGTAGAACCCGCGAGGTGGGCTACAACGCTCAGAACAGACGCAGGGGGCAGGCACCTGCCGCTTACCCGGCAGGACGCTCAGGGATAGCTCCGGGATCCGAGCCCGATAGTCATTTATAGTAGGATCCCGATGGAGAGAGGGCCAAGAGGGATTCCATCTGGCGTCAGAACCCGATGCCGCTTCTCCCGAATTGCAGCACCGGAGCCTGACGGCCGCAGACCGGATCGGGTTGGTGGAAGAAGGTCCATCGCCGAAGGGGGGCATATAGATCTCAAGCTACCGCTCATTCGCGGGCCGGACTTGCCATCCCTCGGATCCCACGCGGAGGTATCATGCATGGTTAAAGTGGAGATCGATCGCCCGGGGTGCATCAGCTGCGCAGCCTGCTGGACAACCTGCCCCGACGTGTTCGAGGAGAATCCGCAGGACACGCTCAGCCAGATCAGAGAGGAGTATCGGACCGATTCCGATAATGGCAGAGGGGATGTCCCGGAGGATCAGGAGGGCTGTGTTCGCGAGGCAGCGGATCTCTGTCCGACACAGGTGATTCTGGTCGAGTGAGCCACGGCCTCAACGGAAAAACCAGTGAGAGCAGGCGCTGATTCGGGCCCAAACATCTCGATCCCGTATGCATCCGATCTGACGGTCGCTTCATCCCATAGTCGTATTCTGCGGTCCCCTGCATGGGCTTGGAAAGCCGGCAGCTTTCACTGACAGGGCACCCATTCTGCATCGTAGCTCCAAAGATATTGCAGGAAAGATACGGTTTCAGGTTCCACTTCTCACCGTGCCTCAAGAACTACATATCCTCATGATATATGCCAGCTCGGGGGTGCTCTGTGCTTGCCGCACGGAGCTGGGAAAGGTGCATCTCGCCATCCCCGATAGTCCCTGTACCAGAGATGCAACGTCTCGCCAGCACCGGCCCCGCTGCGTCTCCGTGTAGCACTCCCACGAGGAGAGTCTCTTCACCACATACCCGAGGCGAGCCGGGATGCGTCCCAATCCCGTCCCCTCGGGCAGGCCGGTACGGCGTATGCGCATTCGCAAGGGACGGTCGCCGTTCTTCGCACGATCTATTTCAGATGCCACCGATCTCTGCAGCCGGATCCGGAGGTTTCTCGCCTGGAATGCAGATTTCGCCTTGAGACGGCAGAATATCCCCTGGCAGGAATTGTATACGTCGATGCTTCCGCCTTCTTCATCCGCACGGCATTCGCCGGGGCCATAGCGCGCGGACAGCTTCCCGCTCCTCCAAACCCGGACGGGTCCTCTTCGACCATAACCTATAAAAACAACTATTGATAATGATTAATAATGTAGGATTGGTGGACCATGGCAAACGAGTTCGAGGTGAAACTGGTCGGGCAGGAGACAGTGATTGTTCCAGACAGGAGCTATCGTGAGAATGCCTGGGTGAAGAATTATGAGGAGACCTATCAGACGTTTGTCCAGGATCCGGAGGGATTCTGGGACGAGATTGCGCAGGAGCTGGACTGGTTCGCGCCCTATGATCGGGTGAGGGAGTGGAAGTATCCCTATGCCCGGTGGTTCGTGAACGGCAAACTCAACATCACCCACAACTGCCTGGACCGTCACGCCCTCGGAGAACGCTCCAACAGGGTGGCCCTGATCTGGCGGGGGGAGAACGGCGAGGAGCGGGTCTACACCTACCGCAAGCTCTACCGGGACGTGATGCAGTTTGCCAATGCCTTACTCGACCTCGGGGTGGGGAAAGGCGACCGGGTCTGCATCTACATGCCCCTCGTGCCCGAGCAGATCATCGCCATGCTCGCCTGCGCCCGCATCGGGGCGGTGCACAGCGTGGTCTTCGGCGGGTTCGGGGTGACGGCGCTCAACCAGCGGATCAACGACGCCGAGACCAAAGTCGTCATCACCGCCGATATCGGCATGCGCCGCGGCAAGATCATCCCCCTGAAGTCGATCGTGGACGAAGCCATCGTCAACGCACCCTGCGTGGAGCGGGTGGTTGTGCTGCGGCGCGGGGAGCCGGCAGTGGAACTGACCGCCGGAAGGGAAGTGGACTTCTACGAGATCCTGCAGAAGGCGCCCCGGGAGTGCCCGCCGGAGGTGATGGATGCGGAGGATCCGCTCTTCATCCTCTACACCAGCGGGTCGACCGGTGCCCCGAAGGGCGTCGTGCACACCTGCGGCGGCTACATGGTCGGCGCCTACTATACCTCCAAGTACGTCTTCGATATCAAGGAGAAGGACGTCTACTGGTGCACCGCGGACCCGGGCTGGATCACGGGCCACTCCTACGTCATCTACGGCCCCCTCGCCGTCGGGGCCACGGTCTTCATCACGGAATGCACGCCGGATCATCCAGACGCGGGGTGCTGGTGGAGACTGATCGAGGAGCAGGGGATCACCATCTTCTACACCGCCCCGACCGCCATCCGCATGTTCATGCGGCTGGGCGAGGAGTGGCCCAACAGGTACGACCTCTCCTCCCTCCGCATCCTGGGCTCCGTCGGCGAGCCCCTCAACCCCGAAGCCTTTGAGTGGTTCTACCATACCATCGGGAAGGATCGGTGTCCCATCTGCGACACCTGGTGGCAGACCGAGACCGGCATGCACATGATCACCACCATGGTCGGGGAGAGGATGCGGCCGGGATTTGCCGGAAAGCCGCTGCCCGGCATCCTCGCCGACGTGGTGGACAAGGCGGGCAACCCCGTCGCACCCGGCAGCGGGGGATTCCTGGTGATCAAGGAGCCCTGGCCCGCCATGTTCCGCACGGTCTACAGGAACGACGAACGCTACAGGAAGTACTGGACGACCATCCCCAATCACTACACGGCCGGCGATCTCGCCGTGAAGGACAAAGATGGTTACATCATGGTGCTCGGACGGGCAGACGACATCATCGTCATCGCCGGCCACAATATCGGCACCGCCGAGGTGGAGAGCGCCCTCGTCTCCCACCAGGCGGTGGCGGAAGCCGCCGTCATCGGGAAACCCGATCCGATGAAGGGCAACGTTATCAAGGCGTTCGTCATCCTGCGGGACGGGAATAAGCCCAGCGACAAGCTCACCTCGGATCTGCTCCACCACGTGCGGATGACGCTCGGGCCCATCGCCATGCCCTCCGCGATCGAGTACGTGACCCAGCTCCCCAAGACCCGCTCCGGCAAGATCATGCGGCGGGTGCTGAAGGCCAAAGAGATGGGCATGGATCCGGGCGATATATCCACGCTGGAGGAATAGCCCCCTCACGCTCTTTTCAGGTCAGCCGATCCCCTCCGCAAGCGAGTCATTTATATACTGTCCTGTGGCATCTTTATACCATGAAAGCCGAAGAGTCACTGAAGATCGAAAATATCGTGGCTTCTGCAAAAGTCAGCGATCATCTGGATCTCCCCACCCTTGCATCCAAGATTAAGGATGCAGAATACAATAAGAAGCGATTTCCCGGTGTCGTTCTGCGGATGCAGGAGCCAAAGATTGCCGCCCTCGTATTCGGAAGCGGGAAGGTCGTCCTGACGGGGGCAAAGAGCATCGATAGCCTCAACCAGGGGCTCGAGATCCTCGGGAGGCAGCTGAAGTCGCTCGGGATCGAGATCCCCGAGAATCTGACCTACAAGATCCAGAACATCGTCACCTCCGCCGACCTGGGTTCGCCGATCAATCTCAACAAGATCGCCGTCGGGTTCAACCTGGAGCGGATCGAGTACGAACCCGAACAGTTTCCAGGCCTGGTCTACCGCCTCGAGGACCCAAAGGTCGTGGTGCTGCTCTTCGGCTCCGGTAAACTGATCATCACGGGCGGAAAGAAGCCAGAAGATGCAAGGAAAGCAGTAAACAAAATTCTGTCCGATTTAACCAACCTCGGCCTCATCTAGACAGGATTCCCTCCCATCTTCTCAACATATAATCAAGGAGAATCCAGAGGGGAGATCGGAGGGTTTATTATTAGAATAAAAATTTAAAATAATAATATATTTATAGTCCGATTTTAGAAATTAATGATATGCTGAGGGTGCATTCATGAGGTCCGATAAAGTAATGTATTTTACGCAGAAGGAGGACGAGCTGGCAAACCTCTTAATCGGCCTCGGTATGAAGCGGAACGTGGCAAAGGTGCTGGTCTACCTGGCCCGTGTACCCGAAGCGACCTCACGCGATATCGAACGGGGGACCGATCTCCGCCAGCCGGAGGTGAGCATCGCGATGCGGTTTTTAAAAGAGAGCTTCTGGGTGGAGAGCCGGGAGAGCAAGGCGGACAGCAAGGGAAGGCCGGTGAAGATCTACCAGCTCGTCCGCCGCATCGAGGACATCATGGACAGCATCGAGAAGGACAAGCAGCGTGAGGCGAAGAGCCAGCTCGATCTGATTAACAAGGTGCGGGAGTATATCGTCTAACCTCCATCCGCCGCCACGCTCCCCACTACGATAACGGTCTTTCCTGTAAATTGTGTAAATAATCCGCATTCCAGAACGCCGGGGATCGCGGTCAGGTACGCTTCCAGCTCCTCCGGCCGCTCAATTTCCCCGAACACACAGTCCACGACGAAGTTGCCGTTATCCGTGATCACGGGGCCGTCTTTTCTCACGCCATCGCGGACGGACGGCTGCCCGCCCGCCTCCCGCAGCTGTTTCAGGACGGGCGTGACCGCAAAGGGCAGCACCTCGATCGGGACGGGCGCTCGCAGGATATCGCTCAGCTTCCCCGGGTCCACCGCGATGACCAGCTCCGCCGCCGCCGCCGCCACGCACTTCTCCCGCGTCTGTGCAGCCCCGCCGCCTTTGATGAGCCGCCTCGCCAGGTCCACCTGATCGGCCCCGTCGATGGCAAGGTCCAGCGTGGGGTGATCGTCCAGCGTGGTGAGAGGGATGCCGTACTGCCGGGCGCGGATCGCGGTCTGGTAGGACGTGGGGACACCCGCGATCGAGAGCCCGTCGGCGATCCGTCTTCCCAGGCTCTGCAGGGCAAAGTCGACTGTCGAGCCAGTCCCGAGACCGATCACCATGCCGTCGGAGACCCGCTTCGCCGCCCGGAGACCGGCATCCTGCTTGGCCGCGAGGATCTGCATCTGTTCCATGCCGGGGTACTATCGCCGGACTAGCATGAAAAGTACACGGTGACGGCCGGGGGATACGGCAGAATGGGTGGCACGCATCTCCGTTCTCTGAACGGCATTGCGTGTGGCAGGGATCCCTCAGACCGGCGAGAAGAGATCCTGGAGCGCCTTCTCGCCCCCGAAGGCAGTGCAGTCGAGCGTGATCGGGGTGATAGAGACGTTCCCTTTCCGCACCGCATGGACATCGGTCCCCTCTTCCGCATCCTCCAGGAGCGGCCCGTTAATCCAGAAGTAGGGCCTCCCCCGCGGATCCAGGCGTTTCTCCACGCCGGTCACGAACAGCTTGCGGGCGAGGCGGGTGATCTCGTATCCGCCGCTGACCCTCGATGGCACGTTCACGTTGAGCACGTCCATCCCCGCCGGAAATCCCCGTGCCAGGAGCCGTTCACACACATCCCGCACCACGTTCTTCGACTCCTCAAACCCCCGTGCGTAGAACCGAGGATCGTCGAATTTGTCCCCCTGATCCTCCACCTGGAGAGAGAAGGCCACCGCCGGGACGCCCTGGTTGGATGCCTCGAGGGCGGCCCCGACGGTCCCGGAGGTCATGATGGACTCATAGGAGAGGTTCTCCCCGATATTGATCCCGCTCACGACGAGGTCCGGGTCGAGGTTGAGGTTGAAGAGGCCGATGATCACCGCATCCGTGGGTTTTCCTGCAACGGATACGGCCCGAGCGCCGTTGAGGCGGATGTCCGTCGCCCGTATCGGTTCGAAGATCGAGATGGACCGCCCGACAGCGCTCTGCTGCGTGGCGGGTGCAACGATGTGCACGTCTGCAAGGGGGGCGAGCGCCTCGTACGCCGCCCAGAGGCCTGCCGAGTTGATGCCATCGTCATTGGTGAGTAAGACCCTCTTTCTCATCGTCAGTGTGTATATAGGCGCTGCAGGAAAAAAGGGTGATCCCCATCGGTCGCGGCATGCATGCCCTGCCGACTGCACATCCCTGGATGCACACCCCTATATCAGGAAGTAGAAGAGGATCGAGCTGACGATCGGGATGGTGCCGTTGTCGTCCAGCTGCAGGGGCAGCGATTCGAGGGCGGTTGCCACGAAGATCACAACAAGGGTGACGGGTGCGGGACAGACCAGGAGTGCAGGCAGCCCCCCGATCGCAAACCCGATCGAGCCCTCCAGCGACTTGTCCCTGTTCCAGGCCAGCCTGTGCCTCCCGAAGCGAGTCCCGACGATGGTGGCGAGGGCGTCGCCAAGGGAGAGGACCAGGATGACGGCGGTGGCTGCAGCCGCACTGTGCCGCAGCAGCCCCACCGTGAAGAGCACTCCGATCCCGAAGTAGAAGGACCCCTCCCCGGGCAGTACGCCGTCCCGCTCGTACCAGGCGAGGAGCTGGTCGATGATCGGAACGCGGATCCCGATCACCTTGGCGTGGATGATGAGCGTGCCCACAAGAACGATGAGAAGCAGGGGGAAGAGGAGCGGTTCGATCCCGAACTGCCATAACGCCGCCGCCAGCACGAGGCCGAGGGTGGCGTGCACCGCCTGCCGGGCGTACTCCCTCCCCCCGTTCGAGTTCCTTCCCCTGCAGTGCAGGAGCGATGTCGCAATGTTGTAGCCGAACCCGGCCACGGCGATGCCGCCGGCGATGTCGTACCAGGTATGGGCATGCAGCAGGATCCGCGACCACCCGGTGAGAGCGGCAAGAGCGTAGACGACGGGGAGGAGGGGATGCCCGATCAGCGGGAAGACGAACGAGAAGGCGGTGCTGGTATGCAGGCTGGGATAGGCGTAGCCCGGAGGGCAGTCCACGCCCTCGATGATTGCGCAGGGGCGTATGAGGTCGATGGCGCTCTTCAGCAGGACCGAGATCGCGATGGTGATCGCCAGCGTGAGCACGAGGACCCGGATCCGCTCGCGATCCTCCGGGGCCAGTCTCCATGCGCACACGCTCGATCACCCCTCCTGCATCCGTTAGCTGCCCCTCCGCATAATTCCATCTGCTCCGCCCCGTATGCGGGGACGGCATCGGGAAAGAGATATCGGCGAAGACGTCGAGAAGTATACCGATGAAAAAGGCGCTCCTTGCCGAGTACACGGTGCTCCACGATCCCCAGCTCGCTCCGGAGGGGGCCGCGATGCTGGGGGTGCTGCGCGAGAGTTTTCTGAAGTGCGGCTACGAGGTGATCTCCCCGTCGGGGAATGGGTTCGAGGCGGAGCTGGAACGGCTGGTCCCGGCCTGCGATCTGGGGCTCGTGATCGCTCCGGACCACCTGATCCCCCGCTTCACGAAGATTATCGAGGATCACACCCACAACATCGGGTGCGGAAGCACCGCCGCCGCCGTCTGCGCCAACAAGCGGCTGACGGGGAGGATACTCGCCTCGCACGGCATCGCCGTCCCGGAGGAGGTGCAGGCGGGAATGCGGGTGATCAAGCCCGTGGTGGGCTGCGGTGCGGAGGGGGTCCGCCTCTCGACCGATCCCCCCTCCGAGGGCGAGTTCGGGCAGCGGTTCATCGAGGGCGAGCACCTCTCCGTGAGCCTGGTGGTCGGCCGCGTCGTCGGGGAGGCGTGCCTCTACTACAGCGGCGCATCCCCGCTCCCGCTCGCCCTCAACCGCCAGGAGATCCGCATCCAGGACGGGCGGTTCGAATATTACGGCGGCGAGACGCCGATCCCGCATGCCCGTCAGGACGAGATCGTGGATCAGGCGACTCGGGCAGTCACGGCCCTCGGGTGCCAGGGCTATGCCGGCGTGGACGTGGTCGTCGCGGACCGGGTGTACGTGGTGGACGTCAACCCCCGGATCACCACGAGCATCATCGGGATCGCCGCCTGCATGGAGGAGGAGATCGCCCGTCTCCTGGTGGACGCCTCCCATGGCGTCCTCCCCGCCGAAGTGCACTGCCGCGGACGGGTGCAGTTCCGGAAGGACGGGAGCGTGCAGCGGCTGTGATCGGGATCGACGTCGGCGGCGCAAACCTGAAACTGGTGGACGGGCGGAAGGTGGACATCCGCTACTGCCCGCTCTTTTCGGGGGCGCCGCTCGCCGACCTGCTGCAGAGCTACGCCCGAACGAAGGGTGTGGATGCCGCCGCCGTGGTCATGAGCGGCGAGCTCGCCGACTGCTACGACAGCAGAATGGAAGGCATCGCGTCCATCGTGGAGGCAGTGCAGGCAGCGTTTCCCGGCGCAATCTTCTACGGGACCGATGCCCGATTCCACCGAAAGGCGGTGCCGCAGCTGGCGGCCGCGAACTGGCTCGCGTCCGCGGACTGGCTGCGGGATCGGTACCCGGAGGGCATCCTGGTCGACATGGGCAGCACCACGACGGATATCGTCCCGCTCTCTCATTTTCCGGAACTGCTGGGGCTGACCGATCTCAAGCGGCTACAACGGGGCTACCTGCTCTACAGCGGCATGCTCCGCACCAGCGTGGCGGCGCTCCTCCCGGAGGTGGCGATCGACGGAGTTCCGACGCCCACCAGCAGCGAGTACTTCGCCGCGAGCGCCGACGCCCACCTGGTGCTGGGGCACCTGCGGGAGGAGGGGTACTCCTGCCCGCCGCCCGACGGGCGGGATGCAACCGCGGCCGGTGCGATGCGGCGGCTCGCCCGGGTGGTCTGCGCCGATCTCGACGATATCGGGCAAGACGGGGCGGTCCAGATAGCGCGGGCATGCTGGGATACCCAGAGGAGGCAGATCCGGGAACGGGTGGAGCGGGTGCGGCAGGAGTGCGGGGCGGATGCCGTCGTTGCGGCGGGGATCGGGTCGTCGCTCCTCGCAGGGGAGCTCGGCGGCATCGATCTCCGGAAGGAGATCGGGAGCCTCTCCGACGCCCTCCCGGCGTATGCCGTTCTGGAGGTGGCACGACGAACCGAATCGCGGTAGCCCTCCTCCTGCTCCTGGCATCGCTCCTGATCACCGCGGTGGCCTGGCTGGTCTTCGATATGCCGTTTCTATTTCTGCTGCTGTTCGTCCCGTTGATTCCCCTGTTCGGAAAGCCGCCCCGGACCAAGCGCTGCCCGAGCTGCGGATGGCAGACGACAGGCGCTGAGCGCTTCTGCCCCTATGACGGGACTCCGCTCGTCGAAACGGAGAGCAGCCGTTGAGAGGTGCAGCAGGGAGAGAGGCAGAGGAATACCCAGGATCTTCGTATACGGGATATTGCCGAAGTCCCGGCCCGCATAATTCCTTATCGTACCCCGATCGATGACGATCCCCATCGCATCCATCAGGCGTGCGGCACGATGATAGGGCATCTCGCGGCAGAGCACGCTGCAGAGATCGACGATGGGTGTGCCGTAGCGGGTATCCGGGTAGAAGGGCGAGTCCGCATAGCAGAGTTTGCCGCACCGCGTGCAGCGGAACCGTTTTACGAGGACGGAGATCTCGCGGACCTTCCCCCCTTCCCCCCGGATCGATGCGAACCGTTTCCGCTTGCAGTCATGCCCCCGCACCTCGCCGCCGCAGGCGTCGCAGGCGTCGAGATGGTCGAACTCGATCCCCTCCATGCGGCAGAGGGCACTGTGCACCAGGGTTTCGAGCATCGGGGGAACGGGCATCTGTTTCATGCGGTATGCGCCTCAGGTCAATTGCATAACATCTCCGCTGCTAAAGTTTAATAAATTAATTGTACTTCTACAAAAATCAATATATAGAAAAGCAAACCGGAATACGAAATCCACCGTTAATCCTCATCGAGATCCGCTGTTAAGAATTACTATTAAGTATAGTCAATCGAATAGAATCACATGTCCGAGGTAGATTCATGGACCTTAAGTATGTACCAACCACCTGTCCCTACTGCGGGACAGGCTGTAGCTTCAACCTTGTTGTCAAAGACAATAAGGTGGTCGGCGTCGCGCCGTTCCAGCGCTCGCCGGTCAACGAAGGCAAAGTGTGCCCCAAGGGCAACTATGCACATGAGTTCATCAACAGCAAGGACCGGCTCACCACCCCGCTCATCAAGAAGGACGGCAAATTCGTCCCCGCGAGCTGGGACGAGGCCTACGACCTGATCGCCAAGAAGTTCAAGTCCTATAAGCCGAGCGAGCTCGCCGTGCTTGCATCTGCCCGCGTCTCCAACGAGGAGAACTATGCGATCATGAAATTCGCCCGCGGCGTCCTGAAGACCATCCATGTGGACCACTGCGCCCGCCTCTGCCACGCCTCCACAGTCGCCGGGCTGGCCGCGACGTTCGGGTCCGGTGCGATGACCAACTCGATCGGCGACATCGCCCAGAGCAAGTGCGTCTTCATCCTCGGGTCCAACACCTTCGAGCAGCACCCGCTCATCGGCCGCCGGGTGATGCAGGCAAAGAAGAACGGCGCGAAGCTGATCTACGCCGACCCCCGGCTCACCCCGACCGGGAAGCAGGCGGACCTCTACATGCAGTTCGTCTCCGGCAGCGACGTTGCCATCCTGAACGGGATGATGCAGGAGATCATCAAGAACGGCTGGGAGGACAAGGAGTTCATCGCCAAGCGGACCAAGGACTACGAGAAGCTGAAAGAAGTGGTGATGAAGCCCGAGTACAGCCTGGAGAACGTCTCCAAGATCTCCGGGATCCCCGCTGCGCAGCTCAAGACCGCCGCTGAATGGTTCTCGAATGCGGAGTCTGCCTGCATCCTCTACTCGATGGGCATCACCCAGCACACCGTCGGCGTGGACAACGTCAAGTCGGTCGCCAACATCCAGATGCTCACCGGCAACCTGGGCAACCCCGGCAGCGGCGTGAACGCGCTCCGCGGCCAGAACAACGTCCAGGGCGCCTGCGACATGGGTGCGCTGCCGGTGGTCTTCTCCGGCTACCAGAAGGTGATCGACCCGGCGGCGCACAAGAAGTTCGCCGACGCCTGGGGATTCCCCGATGGCATCGCCGAGGGCAAGAACGGCTACGAGGTCACCGTGATGATGGATGTCCTTGTGGACAAGCCCGGCGAACTGAAGGCGATGTACATCATGGGCGAAAACCCGATGATCAGCGATCCCGACCTGCACCACGTGGAGAAGGGTCTGAAGAACCTGGAGTTCCTGGTCGTGCAGGACATCTTCCTCACCGAGACCGCCGAACTGGCGGACGTCGTGCTTCCCGCCGCCTGCTACGCGGAGAAGGTCGGCACCCAGACCAGCACCGAGCGGCGCGTCCAGCTCTGGAGAAAGGCACAGGATCCCCCGGGCCAGGCCAAGGTCGACTGGCAGATCATCTCGGAGCTGGCGGCGAAGATGGGCTACGCGGCACAGTTCCCCTACAAGAGCGCGGAGGAGATCTTCAACGAGATGGCCAAACTGACGCCCTCGTATGCAGGCATGACCTACGCCCGGCTCGAGAAGCCCGAGGCGCTCCACTGGCCCTGCCCGGCAGCAGACCACCCGGGCACCCCGATCCTGCACACCCAGAAGTTCGCCCACCCCGACGGTCTCGGCGTCTTCTTCCCCCTAGAATGGAAACCGCCGGCGGAAGTGCCGGATACGCAGTACCCCTTCGTCCTCACCACCGGGCGCTGCATCTGGCAGTGGCACACGGGCACGATGACCCGCAGATCGGAGTCCCTGGAAAAGGAGGCCCCGACCGGCTGGATCGAGATCAATACCGAGGATGCCAAGGGCCTGAACGTCAAGAACGGCGAAGTGGTGAAGGCGATCACCCGCAGGGGCGAGGTGAAGGTTCCGGCGAAGGTGACGAAAGACATCAAGAAGGGCGTCATGTTCATGCCGTTCCACTACAAGGAGTGTGCAGCAAACGTCCTGACGAACAACGCGCTCGACCCGGTCGCCAAGATCCCGGAGTTCAAGGCCTGTGCCATTCGGGTCGAGAAGATACCGGAGGTGCAGTAATGGCAAAGAACGGAGACCTGTTCTACGCATGGTCCACGGATGCGGACCTGCAGAAGAAGGGCGAGTGTGGAGGCGCGGTATCTGCCCTCCTCAAGCACGCCCTCGAGAGCAAAGCGGTGGATGCGGTCCTCGCCGTGAAGAAAGGTGCCGATATCTATACCGCCGAGCCCACGCTGATCACCAACCCGGCGGATATCGCACAGACAGCCGGTTCGCTGCACTGCGGAACGCTGCTCCTCTCCAAGCTGGTGAAGAAGTACCTCGACGGTGCGAAGGGCATGAAGCTCGCCGTCACGGTGAAGGGCTGCGATCTGATGGGCCTCCTGGAGCTGGCCAAGCGCAACGCGGTCAACATGGACAACCTCTTCTTGATCGGCGTCAACTGCGGGGGGTCCGTCAGCCCGGTCACGGCGCGGAAGATGATCGCCGACAAGTACGGCGTCAATCCCGACGATGTCGTCAAGGAGGAGATCGACAAGGGCCAGTTCATCATCCAGACGAAAGACGGCCAGCACAAGGGCATCTCGATGGACGAACTCGAGGAGCAGGGCTACGGCCGCCGCAGCAACTGCCGCCGCTGCAAGATGAAGATCCCGAGGCAGGCAGATCTGGCCTGCGGTAACTGGGGGGTCATCGGCGACAAGGCCGGCAAGGCGACCTTTGTCGAGGTCTGCAGCGACCGCGGGGCCAGGATGCTGGATGCGGCGGTGCAGGCAAACAAGCTGGCGGTCGAGGCGCCCATCCCCAAGGGCGTCGAGATCCGCGGCAAGACCGAGAACGCGATGTTCAAGCTCGGCGAGAAGTGGCGCAAGAAGGACTTTGCCGCACTCGGCAACGATGTCTGGAACACGATTGCACAAGAGACCTCGCGGTGCATCAAGTGCTACTCCTGCATCGAGAACTGTCCGGTCTGCTCCGAGGTCGTCGAAGACCTGAAGAAACCGAGCCTGATGATCAAAGCCGGAGAACTGCCGCCGAACCCCATGTTCCACCTGCGGCGTTTCGCCCACATCTCGGACTCCTGCATCAACTGCGGGCAGTGCGAGGAGCTCTGCGCGATGGACATCCCGCTCGCCCTCTTCTCGCACGCGATCCGGGTCGAAGGCGATGCCGCATTCGAACCGAAACTGGGCGCTTCGGCGTACAGGAACTGATATACCCCTTTTTTACAATTCCAGGGCGATCCGTGGGGCTGCTGGCGTATTCAGAATGGTCCCTCCCGACATCCACCGATATTCACCAAAAATTTACAAATTTTCATCATCCTTATATACTCTCGAGCCCAAAGTCTGAGTGTCCGAGGTTAATCCATGGATATGAAAGTTGTTCCCACAACATGCCCGTATTGCGGTACGGGGTGTGGATTTAACCTCGTGGTGCGTGACGGCAAGGCGGTCGATGTGACCGCCTGGCAGCGCAACCCCGTCAACGAGGGGAAGCTCTGCCCGAAAGGACGGTACGCCCACGAGTTCATCCACCGTGAGGACCGGCTGACAAAGCCGCTCATCAAGAAGAACGGAAAGTTTGTGGAGGCGAGCTGGGACGAGGCTTACGACCTGATCGTGAGCAAGTTCAAGTCCTACAAGCCCGAGGAGATGGCCTGCCTCTCTTCTGCCCGTGTATCGAACGAAGAGAACTACCTGATGAACAAGTTCGCCCGGGCTGTCTTAAAGACGCGGCACATCGACCACTGCGCCCGCCTCTGCCACGCCTCCACAGTCGTGGGGCTCGCCGGCGCGTTCGGGTCCGGTGCGATGACCAATTCGATCGGCGACATCGCCCAGAGCAAGTGTGTCTTCGTGCTCGGCAGCAACACCTTCGAACAGCACCCGCTCATCGGGCGGAGCCAGATCCGTGCCAAGCTGAACGGTGCGAAGCTGATCGTCTTCGATCCCCGCTTCACCCCGACGGCGAAGCAGGCGGACCTGTATGCATCCTTCTATTCGGGAACCGATGTGGCGATCCTGAACGGGATGATGCAGGAGATCATCAAGAACGGCTGGGAGGATAAGGAGTTCATCGCCAAGCGGACCAAGGACTACGAGAAGCTGAAAGAAGTGGTGATGAAGCCCGAGTACAGCCTGGAGAACGTCTCCAAGATCTCGGGCATATCGGTCGAGGACCTCAAGAAGGCTACCGAGTGGTTCGCCAAGGCCGAATCTGCCTGTATCTGCTACTCGATGGGCATCACCCAGCACACCGTCGGCGTGGACAACGTCAAGTCGGTCGCCAACATCCAGATGCTCACCGGCAACCTGGGCAAACCCGGCAGCGGTGTGAACGCCCTCCGCGGCCAGAACAACGTCCAGGGCGCCTGCGACATGGGCGCGCTGCCGAACGTCTACTCCGGTTATCAGGCAGTCATCGTCCCCGAGAACCGCAAGAAGATGATGGACGCCTGGGGAGTCGAGATCGCCGAGGGCAAGGTGGGCTATACGGTCACCGACATGATCAACGTGCTCGCCGACAAGCCCGGCGAGCTGAAGTGCATGTACATCATGGGCGAGAACCCGATGCTCTCCGACCCCGACCTGCACCACGTGGAGAAGGGCCTGAAGAACCTGGAGTTCCTGGTCGTACAGGATATCTTCCTGACCGAGACCGCCCAGCTGGCGAACGTCGTGCTTCCCGCCGGCTGCTACGCGGAGAAGGACGGCACCCAGACCTCCACTGAGCGGCGCGTCCAGCGCTGGAGAAAGGCCGTCGAACCGCCGGGAGAGGCGAAAGCCGACTGGCAGATCATCAGCGAACTGGCAGCAAAGATGGGCTACGCAGCACAGTTCCCCTACAAGAGCGCGGAGGAGATCTTCAACGAGGTCGCGAAGGTGACTCCGTCCTACGGCGGTATGACCTATGCACGGCTCGAGAAGCCCGAGGCGCTCCACTGGCCCTGCCCATCGGCAGACCACCCGGGCACCCCGATCCTGCACACCCAGAAGTTCGCGCACCCCGACGGTCTCGGCGTCTTCACCCCGCTCGAGTGGAAACCGCCCGCCGAGGTGCCGGACAAGGAGTACCCCTACATCCTCACCACCGGGCGCTGCATCTGGCAGTGGCACACGGGTACGATGACCCGCCGCTCCCCATCGCTCGAGAAGGAGGCCCCGACCGGCTGGATCGAGATCAACGTCGAGGATGCCAAGGAGCTGGGAGTCAAGAACGGCGAAGTGTTGAAGGCGAGCACCCGCCGCGGATCCGTGAACGTGCCGGCGAAGGTGACAAAGGATATCAAGAAAGGGGAGATGTTCATGCCGTTCCACTATGCCGAATGCGCAGCGAACTACCTCACGAATAACGCGCTCGACCCGGTCGCCAAGATCCCCGAGTACAAGGCCTGTGCCGTGAAAGTCGAGAAGATCACGGAGGCCTGAAATGGTAGCCAAAGGCGACATGCTCTATGCCTGGTCGACGGACGACGCCATTCGGGAGCGCGGCGAGACCGGCGGCACCATCACCGCCCTGCTCAAGTACGCCCTCGAAAGCGGCATGGTCGACGCGGTCTATGCGGTGCGGAAGGGCACCGATCTCTACGACGCCCAGCCGGTCCTGGTCACGGACCCGAACGAGGTCATCAATACGGCGGGCTCCCTGCACATGGGTACTCTGCTCATACCCAAGCTGCTCAGCCGATGCGTGCTGAAAGCCGACCCGAACATGAAGATCGCCGTCGTCCTGAAGGGCTGCGACGCGATGGCCGCGTACGAGATGGCCAAGAGGAACCAGCTCAACCTGGACAACCTGATCCTGATCGGCGTCAACTGCGGTGGATCCGTCCGCCCGGCCGTCGCCCGCAAGATGATCCAGGAGAAGTTCGGCATCGACCCCGATGCGGTTGTCAAGGAGGAGATCGACAAGGGCCAGTTCATCGTCGAGACGGCGGACCACCAGCACAAGGGCATCTCGATGGACGAGCTCGAGGAGGAGGGCTACGGCCGCCGCAGCAACTGCCGCCGCTGCAAGATGAAGGTCCCGAGGCAGTGCGACCTCGCCTGCGGCAACTGGGGCGTCATCGGCGACAAGGCCGGGAACGCCACGTTCGTCGAGGTGACGAGCGAGAAGGGCGCCAACCTGATGAATGCGGCAACCCAGGCCGGTGCGGTCAAGTCCGAGCCGGCACCCGCCAAGGGCATCGAGATTCGCGGCAAAGTCGAGAATGCGATGCTCAAGCTCGGCGACAAGTGGCGCGAGAAGTACTTCAAGTCCATGGGCACGGGCAAAGACCGCCTGCAGCTGATCATGGACCAGACCTCTCGATGCATCCGCTGCTACTCCTGTATCGAGAACTGTCCGGTCTGCTACTGCGTGGACTGCAGCACCAAGAAGCCCTATCTGGTCCCCCCCGGCGAGATCCCGCCGAACTTCATGTTCCACCTGATCCGCTTCGCGCACATCTCCGACTCCTGCGTGAACTGCGGCCAGTGCGAGGAACTCTGCCCCGTGGAGATCGAGAACTCCCGCTTCATGCACGCCATCCAGACGGACCTCGAGTCGATGTTCGGCTACGTCCCCGGCGTCGACATGACGCTCCCCGTGCTCGCCCTCGTGGAGGAGCCAACGGAACGCGAGCGGCTGGCAGCCACGGGATCCGACCAGATCTTCGATCTCTTCAAGTAAGACCCCCCGGGGGCATCCACCCTTTTTTGACGATGGCGCTGTAGAAGGATGCGCTACGGACGGTCAGCCGTGGATTGCCCTGCCGGCTTACCATACCGCTCTCCAGATCCGAAGGTCCCGGGGTGCTCCCGCCGGCATTCGAATGCCCTTCCCTCCGTATTCATCAGCAGAAATCTTTACAGGCGCGCTGGGATCCCCTTTAAATCCTCGATAAACGCAGTATTACTCTCATACATTTCCCGGACCGAAAATGTGGAAGAAACATTGATTTCTCAGCAGTATTAGAGAGATATCGTTTACATCGTTCCTGGGATATCCCCTCTTCTCCTACTAATATAATCCTTAAAATGGCAGTACAAAGAGAAAGATATTTATCCGATTTGAGGAAAACTAATCAATTGACCTATACAGGTTTAATAAGTTGCTGGTATAGGTAGGATGTTAAGAGAGGTGTGTAAGAAATGACATTTCATCCACCAGTAGCAATTGTTGCTAAGGCTGGCGATGCCGGCAAGTACAAGACAGGATTGCCGTCCTGGAACATGGTTCTTCGCGGCTTCCTGTCCGGTGCATTCATTGCAATGGGCGGTGCCCTGGCTACGGTCTGTAGCACGGGGATCATGGCAACCGACGTTGCACTGCGGTTCGGCACGGCAAGTGCAGGTGTCTCGCAGCTCGTCCTGGGAGCGGTGTTCCCGGTGGGGCTGATCATCACCGTCATGACCGGCGCAGAGCTCTTCACGGGCGACGCGATGCTGGCACCCATGGCCGCTTTCGTCCACCGGATCAGCTGGGCAGCCGTGCTGAACCTCTGGGTCTGGGTGTACATCGGCAACTTGATCGGGTCAATCTGGTTCGCCTACATCATGGCCTACGGCCCGTTCAGCACCTGGAACGCCGCAGGCGCGGCAACGATCTCCGCGTTCGGCGCGAGGGGCGTAGGGATAGCATTGGCGAAAGTGAGTTATGTCGGCCTCGCCGGCATGTGGTCTGCGTTCCTGAAGGCGATTGCCTGCAACTGGCTCGTGAACCTCGCCATCCTGCTCGGTATCTGTGCGGACGATGCCATCGGCAAGATCGTCGGTATCTGGTTCCCGATCTTCGCATTCGTCTCCTCCGGGTTCGAGCACTCCATCGCTAACATGTACTTCATTCCAGCAGGCATATTCACCGATGCGCTCGCCGGCAGCCCGAATGCCGCTGCCCTGAACTGGGTCACCATGTGGACCAACAACGTCATCGTGGTCACTCTCGGCAACATCGTCGGCGGCATGATCTTCGTCGGTGTGCTCTACTGGGTCGCGTTCCGGAAGGAGATCGCTGCCCTGAAGTAGGTAAAGAGCTAACGATATTCCGATGAAGATTGGCAATATCCAGGTGAAGGTCTCGGTCATCATCATGGCCGTCGTGGCCTTCTTCACCATACTTTTAATCTACGCCTATTTTGCATCGGGTGACCTCAATATCATCATGTGGGGCATTCCGCTGCTGATCGGGATGATCCTTATCCCCCTCGCCCTGAACTACATGAGCCAGAGCTCGTATGCCGACGTGATCCCCGCCTACGAGAGTGAGGCAAAAAAAGTGCGGATCCGGGCGATCAACCTGAACATGCTCGGGGATCCCATCCGCATCGAGGGCGTCGTCGAACGCGCCTACTTCCGCTTCCTGAACCGCCCGCAGTACCTGGTCGCCGACAAGAGCGGCGCGATCTCGGTGAAGATGTTCACCTCGCCCAAAGAGGATGTCAGGAAGGGCGATGTCGTCGAGGTGCTGGGCGCCGTGATGAAGCGCTACATCGTGACGGGAGATGCGGTCGTGAACGCCGTCTCCATCACCAAGATCGACCGCGAGAAGAGCGCTCCAAAGAAGAAGTAATTGTATCGCGTGTAACTCTTACGGAAGGTCCTTACCTCGCGCCTGCTGGCGTCCTCAAAGGCGCTACCCTTCTACGGTCCTCTAGGCCACCCCTTTGGAGGATAAGTGCAGCGACGAAGTAGAACCACGGCCCCCAGCGGCCATCCGCTTTCTTTTGATATCCCGTGAGCAGAAAGGGGCCCAGTCCCGCTCTTAACTGCGATAGGGCCTATTCCTGAGAACCGTTGAGGGAGAACGGTAAAAATGGCCGAGGTTCGGATTTGCCTCCCTTAGCGGCTATTGC
>JAXDAH010000125.1:0-9673 GCA_034679905.1 Methanomicrobiales archaeon
TCGTTAGCGAGGAGATCCTAAATAGGATAGACAAGAAAGCCGAACGGCTCGGACTATCGCGCTCTGGGTTCATATCCCACGCCATCCGGTTTTATTTCGACGCGCAGGAGAAGGGAACAATCTCGCCGGCTGAGGCGGAGTTCATGAAGACCTGCATTGCCGATCAGCAGCGTATATCGATATGTTGGAATCGACGTGCGACACCATGAAGTAGACTCTTCAGAAGATCTTAACGACCGAACAGATCGTGAGGACTGACCTGCCTCCCCCGAAGAAAAAAGGTAAAGATGACTGATAGAGACGACAGGAAAGACAGTATTCATTTCTCGGATTCCTCAAGAAATATGATTACCTTTTTGCTGCGTGGGGATTGATAGCCGCCACGATGCTGATTCTCCTTGATCTCTATAATGCCGCACTGGATAAGAAGTTAGAATGGTATCAGGCTGCAAAGCAGAATATATTGATTAACGTCCTCGAAGTGGTTAGCCAGAAGACAAACCTTGAATATGCTATATACCCATGGGCGATGAGTGCACTCTTTTTTATTCTTTTGATATTATCTCTCGGAATCATCGCAAATGGATGGAGGATGTCTGCAAAAATCGAAGCAAAATATGGGAAGACTACAATTGCAGAAGCAATACTATTCCTCTTGTTTTTAACCTCATTTAGTATCTTCACGTTAACCATCGCTATCTACTTCGGATTTATCTTCAATTCAATAACAGCTCTGATGGGATTGGTGTTCTATGGTGCGATCATCGCAACGGTTATTCTCTTTATAGTTGTAGGATACCTAGAATGCAGACCCACCTCTCCGAAGTGAGACGGCCCCGGAACCGACCTTCCCAGACACGATTAGAGCCCTTATTTCCACCCGGTTGACCTCTATCCATCGACCGGGCTGGGAAACGGGCTGCAATCGCTTTAGCGTGAACGCGAATTTTTGTCCTTTTTTGAAAAATGAGCCATTTCTTGCGATATTGGTAGTATAGAGTAGATCCGATTTTTGCACTATTCTCGCCGGCGAGGGATGGGTGATGCCTACCATACCCTTTTAACACAAAACAGTAGGATGCCCCGGACATGGGAGGGAGGAGACGGCTCATCCCGCCCCCGGGCAAGATGCATCACCTTATCAGCATACTGTGTTGTAAAAATGGTATCATGCCTATCGTCAAGGAAGGGGTACGGATCTTCACCCCCAGAGATGGAAGCTCTCCGCTGGGCTATCCGCAAGCGTGATCACCGAACCCTATTCGATACCCTCCTGTACACGGGCATGCGGTACGTCGAGGCCAACCGATTGCACAAACATCCCGAATGGTTTTTAGATGAGCGCCGGAGCATACACCTCCCCAAAGAAGCCAGCCGGAAGAAGAAGCGCACCGTATCCGAGCGGTATGTTTATCTATCGGCCCGAGGTATGTCGATCATCACGCATTTCTTCACCATGGAGCGGGAGATCCCCGGCACCCATACGTGGACAGAGAACATGAAGCGATGGGGAGAAGAGGCCGTGAGCGGGACGGAGGGACTGAGCGCCAAGAGCACGCGCAAAACGTGGGAGAGTTGGTTGTACGTCAGAGGATACCCTGAGGCTGCGATCTACCTATCGCAGGGACACGATCCCCGCACAGCCCTGAAGCACTACCTTAACCTACCCTTCAGCCCGTCTGAGAAAGAGGAGATCCGGCAATACACCATGGGATGGGCAGGACTTCAGCCAAATACGCCCAAATAGACCCGCGCATACCAAAAGCGACATCAGAAGCGCCGCAGGATAGGACAGATCCCCTCTTTTCCCGCGCGTACCCCCATCGAGCCCCCTCCGAGGATGCTGTAACCATAACAATCTTTTCTACTTTGGTAGTTTGGTAACAAATTATTTATAAGAAAAAGCAGTAGCAGATTCCCGCTGGAGAGAGAGAAGCATGGTTGACGTTTGGGAGACTCGGGAGGATGTGGACGAGGCAGTGCATAAGATCAAGGAGACGCTCTCCGAACAGAACGACCTTCCGCCCGCTATGATCGGGGAGGTGCGGGACTCCATCAACGAGTCCCCGCAGGATCTTGTGCGGTATTTTTACACCCGTGTCGAAGAATGGACTCCAGAGGCGGTCAAGTACTTCGAGGAGCGAATCTGATTCGACGGGCCCGTACGGCGAAGCGGCGGGTGGCTGCCTGCCCGACGGCAGGCACCGCTCCCGATCTCGATAGGGCTCTGGGAGTCCTGCCTCAATCCGAAGTGCGGGACTCCTGCTCCGGCTCGGGAGCCAGGAACTCCGTTTCCACCGGTGGAGTGGCGGGCAGACCTTCCTGCGGCATTCTGCCCTGCACCGACTCCCATATCCCGAAGCGGTTCCCTTCGGGGTCCCTGCAGGTGACAAAGTAGCCCCAGTCCGCGATCTCCTCAACATCGGAGAGGAGCTCGCCGCCGCGCTTCTTCACCTTCCGCACGTACTCGTCCAGGAAGGGGACGTTGATGAACAGAGTGATGGGCTGATCCGCCGCCTCGCGTCTCGTTAAATTTCCGGCGTTGGCGCCGGGACCGGCGGTGCGGATCAGCCAGCGCCGGTCCGAAGCGGGGAACGGGCGGATCTGCCAGCCAAAGATCTCCGCGTAGAACCTCCGCGCCCGCTCGGGATCCCGCGCCGGGATCTCAAACCATGTCACTGACGGCATGCAGGGTCCACTCGCCCTCTCTTCTGATGAACCTATCGGCTCCGCAGCCGCCTTCTCACGCCTCCAGCCCCAGGCTCCTCCTGTCCAGCCGCAGGGAGCCGAACTGGACCGTTGCCAGCGCATCTGTATCATAGAGGGGCGAAAAGACCTGCAGAATCCGTTCTTCGGGATCGTAGTCCTCCAGGATGCCGAGGGCGAGGAGGAAGTTCTCGGCGTCGTTCAGCCCGACGAGCAGGTCCCTCCAGGCATCCCGTGCAGGTGACTCCGGCACTCTCCCGTGCATGCCGAGGAGCGCAAGCGGGATCTCCTGCGTTCGGGCGTCCCTGAAGTACTCGCTGAAGAGTCGTTCCCTATAGGCCCGCCGCTGCTCCCTTCTTCGCTCCACCACCGCGAAGGAGGGGGAGAGGCGGTGGATCCGCATGGCCGGATGCCGCCGGAAGTTGTCCAGGAGATCCTCGAGCTCCTCTCCCCGCTGGATCGCCACCAGGTGGTCGGGCTGGAGGAGATCGATCGTCTGGAACTGGAACTCCTCGGGCACCGACCCGAAGACGAACCCCGAGGAGTCGACGATCACCTTGGCCGCCCCGAGCGCCAGCGCCCTCTCCAGCAGCCGCTTTTCGGCGGCGAGCGTCTGGAGCAGGTGTCCGCTCGGGCTCGTCGATCCCACGAAGCGGAGATGCTCGCCGCCGGGGTGCATCCGCATGCCCACCGTGGCAGGAGGCCCGATCGCCGACTGCCCCATGTCGCAGTCGATGTATACCGCCGGATGGTGGGAGGCGAGGGCATCGGTGAGGTAACGGCAGAACGTGGTCTTCCCCCGGTCGCTTCCCCCGAGGACCTAAACCACGTCCCGCCCAGGCGAGCCCTGGAGCAGCCTGCATAGCGCCCGCCACTCCGGTTCGACCACGGTCATTGCAGATCCCCTGCCCGTAGGGGTAAGAATCCAGCTATATAAGCGCATACGCCTGGAGATCTCATGGGGGGAAGAGCCCCCGGCAGACCTTCTCCATCACCGCATGGTGACGGCGGGTCGTCTCCAGATATGCGACGCTCCGACAGTCCCGCGGCAGCGGCAGGAACGGGATGCCGCAGTCCACCTCCCAGAGGACGAGCCCCGCCGCCGGAGCGGCGGGGGGGCGATCGCGGCACCGCCGCTCCAGCAGATCCGTCACGAGGACCGGCTCGGCGATCCCGCACCCCGTCCAGGTGAGGACGGTCGCCATGCACCGCACCATGTTCCAGAGGAAGCTCTCCGCGGTCACCTCGAATACGGCGAAGCCCTCCTCCCGGGTGACGCCTGCGGCGAGGACGGTACGCTCCGGGTTCTGCCCCGCCTCCACCCGGGCCAGGCAGGAGAAGTCGTGCCGTCCCAGGAAGAGCCGGCTCGCCTGGTCCATCGCGGGGATGTCGAGGCCGTTTCCGGGTATGTAGTAGCGGTAGGTGCGGTATCGGGCGTCGTAACGCGGGTGGAACGCCGCCGCCACCTCGGCATACCCCGTGCACCAGCAGTCCCGCGGGAGCTGGGGGTTGAGGCCCGCTAGGGCCCGATCGGGTTCGTTCGTGTCGAACGCACAGATCTGCCCCCGGGCATGTACCCCCTTGTCGGTGCGCCCGGCGAAGGAGAACCGGGATTCCCGCCGATCGGCGAAGAGCTGCAGTCTGCGGCAGGCGGCGATGAACTCCCCTTCCACGGTGCGGCAGCCGGGCTGCACCTGGGAGCCGGCGAACTCACCCCCGAGGTAGGAGACCCGGAATGCCAGTCTCATCGTCGCACTCGGCGCTCCACGCGCTTCCAGGCGCTCTTGATCGACTGCCGGGTGTACGTCCGCAGTGGCGTCATCCTACCGCCGGCGATGGTGTTGCCCCGACGGATTGCCTGGAAGATGGCAGTCACATTCGTCTCTGCCGGTATGTAGGTGAGCCCGAACCCGACGAACCGTGCATGGTGAGCGTCGCTCCCGCCCACGACCGGTTTGTCGTAGCGGCGAGCGATCCGTGCGGCTTTCTGGTTGGCGGTGCCGACCAGGAATCGACTGTTGAAGACCTCGATCGCGTCCACCGCCTCCACGCTGGCCCGCATCTTCAGGGCGGCCCCGTGCCGCCACATATGATAGGGGTGGGGGAGAATGGTGAGGGCCCCGCGGGAGCGGGCGAGCGCTACGGTCTCCAGGATGTCGCGCTTCGCCGGCAGCGGCGCGACCGTGCCCAGCACCAGCAGGTGCCCCTGGCGGGTCGAGACCTCGATCCCGGGGATCACCAGAACGGGCGACTCGCACTCCAGGGCGTACCGGGCCCCGGCCGTCTGGTCGTGGTCGGTGATGGCAATGGCGTCCAGCCCGATCCGCTCTGCCCGATTCAGGATATCTTCCACGCTGCTCTCTCCGTCCCGTGAAAAATTGGTATGAATGTGGAGGTCGCACTTCAGCATCGGATCAGATCCGTTTTTATCCTCCCGCATATTAAGGGTGCGTATGCGCATATTGCTCCCCACCGGGGCTGCAACAGCCTCCGTCGTCGAGGATGCCGCCAGGGGGTTCGACGCTAACGTCGTGGTCACCGGAGAGATCGCCTCCTTCCTCACCCCCCGCCAGTTGCGAACCCTGCTCGAGGAGGAGCGATACGATATGGCGATCGTCTCCGGGATGTGTACGGCATCCTTCCTGGAGGTGGAGCAGGAGACGGGCGTCCCGATCTACCGCGGACCCCGCCATGCGGCGGACCTCGCCAGCGTGCTCGCCCTCCTGGGGAGCGTGGAACTCTCCCGCACCGTCCCCGCCGACGAGTTCCTGGCCGGGATCCGGCGGGAGCAGGCGTTCAGGCGGATCGAGCAGGCGGAAGAGGAGGCGGATTGCACATTCCTGCTGCGCGGCGTGAAGATCGGCGGGGATTCGAGGATGAAGGTGCTGGCGGAGATCATGGACGCCCAGCGGCGGGACGACCTCGGGGACGAGGTCGCGCGCTATTTCGAGAAGGGGGCCGATATCGTGGATCTCGGATTCGGGTTCGACGCCACGCCCGAGGATGTGGAGCGCTGCTTCTCGATGCTCGCCGATGTGCCCGGGCCGCTCGCCGTGGATACGCAGGATCCCGTGCTCATCGAGGCAGCGCTCTCCCGTGCCGACCTGGTGCTCAGCCTGCACGAGGGCAACCTCCCCGTCGTCGGGGCGCAGGTGGCAGAGCGGGGGGTTGCCGCCGTGATCGTCCCCGGGGAGCGGACGCTTGCAGAGAACCTGCAGACCGCGGAGCAGATGGGCATCCGCCGCACCATCGCCGATCCCCTGCTCATGCCGGTGGGATCCGGCCTGACGCCATCCCTCGCCCGGTTCGAGGGGATCGAGAGGCCCCTCTTCTTCGGTGCGGGGAACGTCGTGGAGCTCCTGGATGCCGACTCCATCGGCGCCAACGCCGTCCTCGCCGGCATCGCCCACGAACTCGGGGCGGCGGTTATCTTCACCAGTGAACACTCCGACAAGACACGCGGCTCGATCGCGGAGATGCGGCGGGCGACCGATATGATGCTGCTGACGCGGGACCGCCCTTACCCCAAGGATCTCGGCCTCGACCTGCTGGTGCTGAAGGAGAAGCGGCGGAGACGCGAGCCCCCCCTCTCCTACACCGCCGATATGCGGGCCGTTCCCATGCCGGAGGAGATCGTCTACGATCCCCGCGGCAATATCCGCATCGGCATCGAGGGGGAGTGGATCGTGGCGGTGCACGGATGCCGTGCCGTGCGGGGGCGGCGCTGGGAGGACGTCTTCAACACCCTCCTGAACCAAGGCAGCCTCTCCCTTCTCGACCATGCAGCGTATCTCGGAAAGGAGCTCTACAAGGCGGAGCTGGCGATCCGCTTCGGGAGGAGCTTCGAGCAGGACGGCCCGTTCTGATCGGCATCCTCAGACGGGTTGAGCTCCGCGTGAGGGGACGGGTCGGGGGCTTGCAGCAGTCCTGGGTTGAGGTCTGGGAGGCGAGATGGCCAAGGCCTGCTCCAGCCGGGATGCCGCAGCCCTTCGGGATATGGTCACGATGACATCGGTTTTGGCCTGTTGTCGGGCGAGAAGATCATCGGGGGCCGCTGTACAGGAGAAGCCAAGTTGATTCCTCGCGGTGCGACTCGTGCTCTCTCCGCAATGGAGGGATGGCGATGCGGCTGGAGGGCGCCGTCGCCTGGGTATCAGCCGAATGCACCCTCTCTACGGCGATCCGGGGAGAGGAGCATGCTGCCCCCGGGAGGATGACGGCGGTGCTGAAGCGGCAGGACGACCGCTGGCAGCTGGCCAGAGCCACTTCGCATTCCCGAAAGCGGTCCGAACGGGCATCGGGGGGATGCGTCGACCTGAAGAGCCGTTGCCTTGGTGTAGTATAAAAGAACGATCCGGCACCGTCCGAAAGCATGCCGGTGATGCCGCCGTCACTCTTCCGGCCATCGTAAATGCCCTGCGAAGCAGCACCGCCATATGCTGTGAACCTCCGCCGTTCAGCCAGCGGTTTTCAGATCACGGCGATCTGCTTCACCCTCATCGCTACCTCTGTGCCGGCGGCATCGTGCAGTTCCACAACCCGCGGATCGGGGTGGGGGCGTCCATGAAGTTCAGTGGCACCCGGGATCTTCTTGAATCGGGAGGCGCAGCCGTTATCGATCTCGACCTCCCGAGTACAGACAGATCCCCGGGGATAATCACTCGTATCGGGCTTCTCCGCCCAGCATCGTTCCGCCCCATCATCCCGTGAAGGCCTCCAGGAGGATCCGGATCCCGATGCCGATCAGCACGACCCCTCCGAGGATCTCTACCTTCCTCCCCAGGATCCTGGCAAGCTGGACTCCCAGAAGAATCCCCGCGACGGAGAAGAGGAGGGAGACAACGCCGATGATCAGGCTGGAGTTGAGGATCGGCTGGTTGAGGGCGGCAATGCCGAATCCGACGGCGAGGGCATCGATGCTCGTCGCGAGGGCAAGGACGGTCAGCGGCACCAGCGAGAGCTGTTTCTCGCTGCCCTCCGACGCTCCCTCCTCCAGGCCCTCCCGGATCATCCGCACGCCGATGAAGAGGAGGAGGGCAGATGCAATGATCGGTCCGAACCGCTCGATCCGTGTTAGCAGCGCCTCCCCCGTCCCCCAGCCTATGAGGGTCATCCCCGCCTGGAACCCCCCGAAGAAGAGCCCGACCATAAGAGCGGCAGTCACCCTGTTTGCAGGTTTTCCGGCACCAATAGCAAGCGATACGGCAAAGCAGTCCATTGCAAGACCGATGCCGATGAGGAGCGGCGTGACGAGATCCATGCCTCTAAAGTATTCTGGTCGGATCGCATAACTAATCTGCTCCCGCTAGCTGCCGCCGGGCTCCGCTGGTTCATGGCCGATGTAATCTACGGGAAGTATGATGGGGGATCGCTCCACGGACTCGTTGGGGGTATACGAACTTTTTTATATCAAACTGCGAAATGCGGAGCCGTTTTCTTCAGAAGGCTAATAGAGGCTGGCAGCATGGCAACCGTGAGGAATCGGCAGGAATGCCGTCGGGAGGAGGTGTGCAGCATCATCTCCAGGCTCTGCACTGCCCAGGAGCGCTGGGCGCTGGAACAGGTGCTGAAAGGGGCGCACGTGTACTCGGGAGAGATTCAGGGGCTCGAAGAGATCGGGGATCTCCGCACCCGCTGGAAGCAACTGGGGATGATTCAGAGTGCGACTCTCGGGGCCGCCCTGTCCAGACGGTTCCAGGTGCGGGAGGTCGAGCAGGCCTTATCAGAACCCTTAATTGACCTGGAGGAGTACTGCGAGCGACTCCAGATCCTCGCTGCCATCCATGCCTACAGGCAGGAGCTGAACCGGGCGCGATTGAAGTTCGATGCGGCCGTGCTGGAGAGGGATGGAGAGATCTTCGTCTGCAGCGGGAGCGAAAAGGTGGTCGCGCTCTACTCCTTCGCCCGTGAGAAGCGCCTTATGAACACCGTCCTTCCGGTCTGCGCCATCGTCCCGCCGCCTCCGCCAGCGGCATGAGCGATGAGGTGCAGCCGGCGCCGCCGGGGCATCAGGTTCTATGTAGCAGGAGACCCTACGGATAGAAGAGGCCTGCCAGTCTTGCGTTCTCCCTCTACGACATTGAAGGTAGATATGCACGTGCACTCGGAGCATTCATCAGATTCGGCCATGCCGCTGCATAGCCTGGTGCAGGCCTGGAAACAGCGGGGGATCATTCCCATGGTCTGCGACCACGACCGCATCGAGGGATCCCGAAGGGCGATGCAGGCGATTCGCGCCATCGATCCCACTGTCCCGCTGATTCTCGCCGAGGAGATCAAGACGGCGAGCGGTGAGATCATGGGGCTGTTCCTGACCGAGGAGGTGAAGGGCGGCCTCTCCGCAGAGGAGACGCTCGATATCATCGCCGCACAGGGCGGGCTGGCCCTCGTCCCGCATCCATTCTCCCGCCGCCGATCAGCGGCGCTGCGGCGGGATGTGCTGGACGCCGTCGTCGGGCGGATCGATATCATCGAGGGCTACAACGGTCGGAACCGCTTCCCGAGCGATAATCACAAGGCCGTAATGTACGCCCGACGGATGAACAAGCCCATCTCCGCGGGTTCTGATGCCCATACTCCGATCGAGCTCTTCAAAAACTTCGTGGAGGTGGAACCGTTCCAGACGCCGCGGGAGTTTCTGGCTAACCTCAGAAGAGCCACGCTTCACCTGGAGCAGCCCCCCACCTGCCCGGTGGTGCCGCCCCGATAGGAGCAGGAGAACGGTCTGGCATGCGATTTATATGAATGCGTCCTTTGTTAATCCATTCCCCCAACCTTTCTAACGCTCTCCGGGGTATAGTACTGGCGAGGTGGAGGCAGATGAGAGGATTGTACGGTACCAGATCATCCCTGCCTGGGTATCCTATGCAGGGGTGGGGGCAAGGTGAAGTATCGCTCCCGGTCCTCCTCCCCTTGGAGGATATCGTAACTAGCGGGGTGGGGGGATAGGGGGAGGGGGGCTCGCCCC
>JAXDAH010000126.1:0-10994 GCA_034679905.1 Methanomicrobiales archaeon
AGCGGGCTATCGGGCGGGCCCGGGTTCCCTATGTCCTCCAGTGCACCCAGAACCCGGACGTGGCGCGTGCAGCGAACCGCGTGCTCTACCTGGAGGCGGGGCGGGTCCGGATGCTGGGGACGCTGGATACGGTGTTTCGCACCGCAGACGCCGATCGGGCAGCATGGGGGTTGCCAGTATGAGAATCACCCTCGATGGCGTCTCCCTGCAGCGGGAGACATGGCAGCTCTTCGCCAGCGGCCGCTTCGATGAAGGCGTCCACCAGGTCAGCGGGCGGGTGGGAAGCGGCAAGTCCACGCTCGCCCGCATGATAGGCGGCCTGCTGAATCCCGAGAAGGGGTGCATCCGCCTGGAGGGGATACGGCGGAGGATGCTCTCGTTCCAGTTTCCCGAGTACCACGTCACCGAGAGGAGCGTTGCGGGAGAGATCGTCTCCTGGGGCCGCGATCCGGATACGGTGCTCGCCGATGCCGGGCTCACGGGGAGGGGGGGCGAGGACCCTCTCCGCCTCAGCCGCGGGGAACTCAAACGGCTGCACCTCGCATGCATCCTCCAGAACGACTGCGACCTGCTCCTCCTGGACGATCCCTTCTGCTCCCTGGACTGGCGGGGCAGGCGCCAGGTCTGCGACTGGATCGAGCGGCGGCGGCACGGAATCGTCGTCCTCTTCACGAACGAGCGGCGGGTGCTCCCCGGGGTGCGCTGGCAGTGGGAGATGCGCGATGGAGTGCTCCGATCCCTGGATGGGGCCCGCACCCCGGGAGCGGATTCGGCGCCGTTGGCAGACTGGATTGATACGGTTGCGTCCGCCACCGGCCCGGCTGGCAGGGAGGACCGATGCGGGATTCGCGGCTGAGGCTGCTCGCCACGGTCGTCCTCTCCATCGCAGCCTACTGCAGCCTGGCAGGAGCGGCGGCTGCAGCCGTCTGGTGGCTCCTCTTCAGCGGGAGGATGCGATCCCTCTCCCACCCCCGGGCGCTCCTGGCGTTCGTCGCCCTTCTCGCCGTCTTCTCCGCTGCCCTCCAGCTCAGCGGCGGGGACGGCATCTCCTACCTGGTGCGATTCTCGGTCATCGCTCTGATCGCCGCCTGGGCGTTTGCCGACCGGCAGCCGGGCGAGCTCCTGGATCTCTCCACCTGGTGCCTGGGGGAGCGGATCGGGTTTGAGGTCGGGCTCGTGGCAGAGATGAGCATGCGATCGCTGGAGGTGATAGCAGAGGACTTCGAGCGGATCCGCCAGGCTCAAAGCATCAAGGGGATGCGGTGGGGGGCGCGGAGCCTCGTGCCGGCCGTATCCGCGCTGATCCACACCGAGCTGGAGCGGGCGGAGGATCAGGCAGATCTCCTTGCAGTGCGGGGCTACCGCAGGGGCGGCACCTCCCGCCCCTGCTTCTTCCGCGAGCCGCTGGATGTGGTGGGTGCCGCATCCGCATTTCTGGTTGGATTGACGCTTTTAGTGCCAGCTGGTGATATTTTTATACTTTTACAAAGAAGTTTTTAGGGACTCTACTGCATAACAATCCTCAGTCCGGAGATCTCAGATGAATATCAGCAGTTCTTCCCGAGTGCGAATCACCGATACCACGCTGAGGGATGCCCACCAATCGCTCATCGCCACCCGGTTGAGGACAGAAGATCTCCTTCCCCTGGCGCGAACCCTGGACGAGATCGGTTTCTTCTCCGTCGAGGCCTGGGGCGGAGCGACCTTTGACTCCGCGATCCGGTTCTTGAACGACGACCCCTGGGAGCGCCTGCGGAGCCTCAAGGAGGAGCTGAAAAAGACGCCTATCCAGATGCTTCTCCGCGGACAGAACCTCGTCGGCTACCGCCACTACCCCGACGACGTGGTGGAACGGTTCGTCGACGCTGCCTGCAGGAACGGCGTGGATGTCTTTCGGGTTTTCGATGCCTTAAACGACATCCGCAATATGCAGAAGTCGATGGAGGAGGTGAAATCGAGAGGCGCCCACCTCCAGGGAGCCATCTGCTATACGCTCAGCCCGGTGCACACCATCCCCGCCTTCATCGAGATGGCCCGGAAGCTCTACAGCCTGGAGTGCGACTCGATCTGCATCAAGGATATGGCCGGGCTGATCATGCCCGAGGCGGCGCGGGACCTGATCTGCGGTATCAAAGACGAGATGGACATTCCGGTGAACCTCCACTCCCACTCCACGAGCGGCGTCGCCTCGATGAGCTACCAGGCGGCGGTCGAGGCCGGGGTGGATATCCTGGACACCGCCATGTCGCCGTTCGCCCTCGGGACGTCGCAGCCTCCCACCGAGAGCACGGTCGCCGCCCTCGCCGGCACGCCGCGGGACACGGACATCGATCTCGTTGCCCTCCGGAAGGTGCGCAATCAGTGCCTGCGGATCCGCGAGAAGTATGCCGGCCTGATCAGCCCCATCACCGAGCGGGTGGACAGCGACGTGCTGATCTACCAGCTGCCGGGCGGGATGATCTCCAACCTCTACTCCCAGCTCAAAGAGCAGGATGCCCTGAACCGCCTGGAGGATGTCTTTGCAGAGATCCCGCGGGTGCGGGAGGATCTCGGGTATCCCCCGCTCGTGACCCCGACAAGCCAGATCGTGGGCACCCAGGCGGTCATCAACGTGCTCGTGGGCGGCGAACGCTACCAGAGCGTGACGAACGAGGTGAAGGACTACGTGCGGGGGCTCTACGGCAAATCACCGTCGCCCATCCGCGACGAGATCCGGGAGCGAATCATCGGCAGCGATCCCGCCATCACGGTGCGGCCGGCGGATCTGCTCGAGCCGATGTACGAGAAGATGAAGCGGGATGCGGTGAAGGCGGGGCTCGTCAAGAAGGAGGAGGACGTCCTCACCTACATCCTCTACCCGGCCATCGCTCCCGCCTTCCTGCGGGGCGAGCGCAAAGCGGAGACCCTGCCGGTAAAGGAGGCGGAGATCAAGCCGTCCGTGGATCTCCCGAGCAGCATGGAGGTGGAGGTCGACGGCGAGATCTTCTCCGTGCGGATCCTCACCGTGGAAGGATCCGCGGTAGCATCGACGCAAAAACCTCACGAGAAGATCCCCCGCGGCGAGATGGAAGGCGGCGTGAAGAGCAACATGCAGGGCATGGTGCTCGAGGTGGTGGCATCGAGCGGCACCAGGGTCAACAAAGGGGACGTCCTGATCGTTCTTGAGGCGATGAAGATGGAGAACCCGATTCACAGCCCGCGGGACGGCAGGGTCGGGGAGATATTCGTGAACCAGGGGGATGTGGTGCAGCCCGGCGACGTGCTGCTGATGATCGAATGACGTACTTCGAGAAGATCCTGATCGCCAACCGCGGGGAGATCGCCATCCGCGTGATGCGGGCCTGCCGTGAGCTCGGGATCGAGACGGTCGCCATCTACTCCACGCCGGACAAGAACGCCCTGCACGTGAAGTACGCCGACGAGGCCTTCCACGTCGGGGACGCCCACCCCTCCAAGAGTTACCTGAACAAGGAGCGGATCATCGATATCGCGAATAAAGCCGGCGCGGAGGCGATCCACCCCGGCTATGGGTTCCTCGCCGAGAACAGCACGTTCTCGAAACTGTGCTGCGACGAGGGGATCGTCTTCATCGGCCCCTCCTGGAAGGCGATCCAGGCGCTGGGATCCAAGGTGGGCGCCCGCAACCTGATGCGATCCTCCGGCGTGCCGGTGCTCCCCGGCACGCCGGACGGCGTCACGGATATCGATGCGGCCAAGAAGGTGGCCGCTGAGATCGGCTATCCCGTGATCTGCAAGGCGAGCGCCGGGGGCGGCGGTATCGGGATGCAGATCGTCCAGGAGGAGTCCGCGCTCGAGGAGGCGATCGCCGCCGGGATGCGGATCGCGGAGTCCGCCTTCGGGGACCCGACCATCTTCATCGAGAAGTATCTCACAAAGCCGCGCCACATCGAGTTCCAGGTGCTCGGCGACAACTACGGTCACGCGATCCACCTCTACGACCGCGAGTGCTCCATCCAGCGGCGCCACCAGAAACTGATCGAGGAAGCGCCTTCGCCTATCATGACGGCAGAGCTGCGGGAGAGGATGGCGGAGTCCGCACTCACCGCCGTCAAGGCATCGATGTACTCCAACGCGGGTTCGATCGAGTTCCTCTACGCGGACGGCAACTACTACTTCATGGAGGTCAATGCCCGCCTTCAGGTGGAGCATACAATCACCGAGTTCATCACCGGCGTGGATCTGGTGAAGCAGCAGATCGCCATCGCGGCCGGCGAACCGCTGCTCCTCGAACAGAAGGATGTGACTGCCACCGGGCACGCGATCGAGTGCCGTATCAACGCGGAGGATCCCCTGAACAACTTCGCCGCGGATCCGGGCAAGATCGTTCGCTACCGCTCCCCGGGCGGCCCCGGCATCCGGGTGGACAGCGGGATCCACATGGGCTACACCATCCCGCCCTACTACGACTCCATGATCTCGAAGCTCTGCGCCTGGGGCAGCAGCCGCACGGAGGCGATCCAGCGGATGCGGCGGGCGATCTACGAATACGTGATCATCGGGGTGAAGACCACGCTCCCGCTCCACCATGCCGTAATGCATAACAAAAGCTACATGGAGGGGGGCACCCACACCCACTTCCTGCAGGAGGAGCGGATCATCGAGAACCTGAACCGCTACCTGCGCGAGGAGGAGACCCGCATGCAGACGCTCGCTGCATCCCTCCGACAGGGCAAGGAGATCGCGGCGATCTCCGCCGCGGTCAACGTCTACATCAACCAGCAGAAGAAGCGGTAGGCCCGCCGAATCAAGGACCTATAGGTTTATTAGGGTTTCCGGCCAAACCATTTAGTCCGGGCTGCGGTGGCCTAGCTGGTTAGGGCGCCAGACTCATAGGGTTTTTGAGCGACAAAAGCGCCATCATCTGGGATATCTGGAGATCGCGGGTTCGGATCCCGCCCGCAGCATCGGTTTTAACTTCCTATCTCATCTTTATGTACGGTCCTTCCCGAGCCTCCTGTATGAAGAGTTCTGAGGCTCCCGAGAGGACCGATCCATTCAGGTTATCCGTTCTGCCTCAACATCCTCCGGTATTTGTCGCCGAACTGCGTTTGACACGGGGTCGCAGTCGCAGGTTCTCCTCTCTCCTCGTTGTGGATGTTGTCGCAGATTGTCTACTACCGCTGTGCTGTCCCGTGACGGGATAGCGGCACCCGGATGATACTGCAGTATCTTGTGCTCCCAGTCGCAGGTCGTTCACAGAAAACCCTTTAATGTATCACCGGATGTGAAGGGGAGTAATGACTGCAGAGATCGTTATCATGAATAAGGAGGCAGTCGCGGTCGCTGCCGACAGCGCCCTCAGCATCATGGCCGGCGAGACCCGTCGTCCCCAGAAGATTCTCACATCCGCCATGAAAATCTTCGACATCTCCCCGGACCACGCCCTGTGCATCATGACGTTCAACTATGCCACGTTCATGGGGATACCCTGGGAGACGATCATCGACCAGTTCAGAAAAAAAGTCAGGAGCACGCCTTTCCCTCACACGGCGGATTGTGCCTCTGCATTTATCGAATACCTCTCCAAGGATACAGAGATCATCTCGTTAAAAGCGCAGGAGGCCTTCTTCGTCGCTCGTGCCTATTCGTACTTCCGCTTTATCCAGATTCAGATCCAAGACCGCACCAGCCAGTTTCTAAAAGACCATGGAAAAATCGAGAATGGAGATACGATCCGGATCGCACACGGCGTGGTTGCGGAGATAGTCGATCGGCTGCGAGCCGCACCATGCATCCCCTCGATGACCGAACGGGATGCAGATGCCCTGAACGCGATGTACCACGAGAAGATCGAAAAAGCTCTTCAGGAGACCTTCGCTCAGACTTCTCTCGACGACGAGACAGTTGCCTGGTTGACGTCTCTGCCTGGACTCTTTTTTACCAGGTCTATCGGTGCAGCCGATCCACTCTGGGACAACTTTTCAGGCATCGTCATTACGGGATTCGGGGCACGGGATACATTTCCATCGCTCGTCTCATTCTGGATCGAAGGTCGGTTCAACCAGAAAGTGCGTCACACCGTCAAACGGGATCTTAAAATCGATATCGATGCCGCATCGGTGATTGTACCGTTTGCCCAGCATGAGGTGGTTGATACATTTCTCTCGGGCATAGATCCGTTCATCGAAGTGAAGCTCCTGGACGATCTTACTTCCATGCTCCGCCAGTATACGGATTCGATCATCGACAGGTTGGCGCAATGCCCCGAAGAGGATAAGGCATCGCTTAAAGAGGAGTACCAGACAGACAGCGGAAAGATTGCTCAAGAGCTGACCGGCCGTCTGAATACGCTCAAGTCCGCGAATTACCTGCCAATCGTCGACCTGGTCATGTCGTCTCCAAAGTCCGAGCTCGCTTCGATGGCCGAATCGCTGGTCAACCTTACCACCCTGAAGCGGAAGATCTCTCTAGAGGCGGAGACGGTTGGTGGGCCCGTGGACGTGGTGGTCATCTCCAAGAGTGACTGCCTTGTATGGATCAAGAAGAAGCAGTACTTCCCCCGCGAGCTCAATCCCGGGGGGTATTACAACAGGTGATACTGTCCTGCTATCATTAGAAAGTATTCGGGCTCTGTCGAAACGCGCATAATCCGAAGATTCGAGCATATCGGATGAAAAAGTGCCTATCTTTTACTAAATCCTCATCTGGAGCATGTTGACAGTCTTCTGGTATTTTACGGGGAGTAGCGAGGCCCGGACGCTTTCGTGCGATAGAGAGGCTTCGGGATTCCTAGCCCATTACGGGCCTATCGCACTATTTCTCTCCCCTCACCGAGGGGAGGGGGCGGCCCCGCAGGGGCTACGGGGAGGGGAGAGTCGAAGCCAGAGGATCGTAACCGACGGAATATCCGTGGAACAGGTGAAAAAATACGCCGGATGGCTTTCTATAGAGCAGCAGTTGCCCACGACCACCTACACCAGGAATCTCATTGATCCTAGTATCATGGAATCGCCTTTGCCAGGTGATCCTGGAGATCCCGATGAGATCGGATGCTGGCATTCTGATCCCCAGAATCGTCCTTATTTCTAACGACCTTATTCTTCAAGCGCCTTTATATCTCGGTCGATAGAGCATGTCTCAGGTAATCCAGACAAGACTGAAGAGGGAGGTCCCGTACTCGACTCCCACTGAAGGCTTGCTTTCAACTCTTCTCGAATCGCCGCTTCCAACATTTCATCACCCGCCCGGGGTTCTGCCCCTCCGTGGATTATGTTTATATGCATACCCCTTGCCACTTGCATGATAGCCCTAAACCCGCAGTGCCGTGCGACCCCACCATCGAGGCGGCTGCACTCGCCGGGATCGCAGGGCCCCTCCTGCCTTCATCGCCGCTGCGATCGGATACCTGACACCAGGCTATAACCACGCTACACAACAGATGAGCGAGCTCGGGGCGGTCGGCGCCCCGTACGCCGCCTTCATGAACGTTCTGGGAACGGGCATCTTCGGGCTCTCGGCCATCGTGTTCGCTGTCGGTCTCCGGCGGGCGCTCGGGGGCGGATACGCAGCCTGGGCAATCAGCCTTTTTATCGGGATCGCCGGGGCCGCGGGAATCGCCCAGGGGATTTTCCCCTGCGATTCCGGTTGCGTTCCGATCACCCTATCCGGTACTCTCCACCAGATGATCGGGATCCTCCCGCTGATCGCGATGCTCATCGCAACGGAGCTATTGGCCTTCTCTGGAAGGGCCAGGAATGAATGGCGCGGCTCCTTCATCGCCACCCCGATGGCAGCCGCCGCGACCATTCTTTTTACCCTCGGCCTCTTCTCGGGCGCGGACTACATCGGGCTCTTCCAGCGGCTCCTGATTGGGACGATAACACTATTTACCCCCTGCAGGCAAATTGCCCAGGATCCTTGATGCAGAGGTCCCCCTACGCCACGGGAGTCGGAGAGGAGGGATGGCAGGCATACCATGCCGCAACCTGGAATCGCCCTAGACTCCCTCGGGCGACTTCAACTCCTCCATGAGGACGCGGTAGCCCGCGAGGACGAGCGCCGCTATCAGAGGCCCGAACACGAACCCGATTGCGCCCAGCGCATACAGACCGCCAAAGATGGCGATGAACATGACCACGGCGCTGATCCCGGCCCGGTTGCCCATCAGGACGGGACGCAGGAACAGGTCCGGCAATGCCGCGACGATCAGATACCCTGCAACCAGCATTATAATCCCCCGCGCCAGGTTGCCGGTAAGAATATCCAGGACGGCAAGGAAGACGAGGACAGATGAGGGACCTAGAATGGGGATAAGCTCAGAGACGGCGAGGACGAACGAGAAGAACAGCACATGATCGTAGCCCAGGATGTACAGGAACGGTGCCGCGATGAAAAACGTGACGACGGCAATACCGATATCGACCACAAACACCGCGTACAGGGTGTCCGATACCCTCCTGCCGATCTGCTGGAGGGCGATTCGCACCCGCTCAGGAACAATTTCCAGGATCTCTCTCCATATTCCCTCTCCATGGAGGAGGAAGAGGTAGAGGCTGAAGAAGAAGATCGCGATCTCGACCAGGTAGTCGGGAATCGAGAAGATCAGACTCTCTAGCGTGCTCCCGGTGAGTTCCGTCAGCCGGTCCAGCCAGCTGGCGATCAGGTCCTGCGGGACGACGGGCACTACCAGGAGACCTCCAGACACGAGATCCGCCCAGCCGGCCTCGATGCTCTCGGCTATCTGGAGGATCAGGTCACGGTTCTGGTAGAGTATGCCAAGAGTGCCCAGGACGAAGACCAGGATCAGGAGAAACACGAGCGTTGTCGCGATGGATGCGGATACGAAAGAGCTGAACCTGCGGCCGATCCAGCGCCGGAGCGGCATGACCACGACGGCGGCAGCGATACCGAGAAGGATGGTGTCGAGGATACTGAAAAAAGCTGCGATGGCGGAGAAGTAGAGGATTAAAACCAGAATGAAGATCCACGCACGGTCCGAGCGAAGGGGATCTGCCATATGCCGCTTCATTGGCAGAGCATACTATTAATGTATTTGCTGCGGGATGCCCTCTGTTGCGGGCGGGGGGCGGTGAACTCCAGATCCGGACCATTGTTGCCCCCGCGAGGGGCCTGGTACGGTCGGGCCGAGGTGAATTCCAATACAACGCTTTCCTTCGTTGTCACCCGTCCCAGACCCGATCGGGCGCAATGGGGCCGGAAGAGTTTACTCAACCCATACCGCAGCCGACTGGTCGGGCTTTGACCTTCTACGCAGAGGGGCTTTTCCGCCCCCTCCGGAAATTACCGAGTTCAGAAGTTCTAGGAGCCCGTCTTCAGAGAAGGATGCAACGAGCACCCAGATCGCCCTCCAATCCGTGTCTATCCTACTAGCGGGGTGGAGGTAAGAGGAGGGGCACATATCCCCTCCCCCTTATTGCGATAGCCTCAAAGGGCAGGACAGGCAAGATACCATGAACGCACCTCTAATTATCCCCTGCAGAATAGGCTCCTGCGTCCGGAGCTGCAGTCGGATGCGATCTTGCCATTGTTTACTCTCTACGCAGCTCCAGGGACCCGGTGCAATTGCATCATCGGGAGTGGGGCGAGAGGCGAGGTAGCGCTGCCCCTTCCCCTTACTATGCTATATGTTAGGACTTTACCAACGGACGCTGGGCTCGGGCCTCAGGATTGGCCACAGCGAGGCCGTTCCGTCACCGCTCCGCCTGTCCAGAATACCCCGCATCGTACCAGAAGGCGTGATCGCGAGAAATCCTCAATTTCTCCGTTCGTACGGGGTATACTCTGGATATATGCGTTAAAAATCGCCATTCGCCCCGGTACTTCTGCCGAGCCGGAGAGGGCTTATAGAAGGAAATACCGTTTTGGAAGACGGGCAGGAGGCAACGGTTCCGAATAAAATAGGGAGGAGGGTCCCCCAATCTACTCCACAATCAGGCTGCCCGTCATGGTGGTGGGATGGACGTCGCAGCGGAAGAAGTAGGTCCCGGGCTCACCCGGGGCCGTGAAGGTGTAGGTAATGGAGTCCACCCCGGTGATGACCTCGCCCACGAAAATGGGCTCGGTCGCCGCCGATGAGGTATACGCCGCAAAGTTGTGGGGGATGCCCTCGTCCCGGTTCTCGAAGTTTATGGTGACATTCGCCCCAGCCGGCACCGTGATGGTGTTCTGGTCAAAGGCGACGCCTTCAGCCACCAGGTCGATAGTCACGTTCTGCCCGGGCGTAGGCATGGGCCCCATCGCAGGAGTCTGCGTGGGGGTCGCCGGTACGATGGCGGTCAGGTTCACGCCCGGCGGGATCAGCACGGCATCGATGGCATGGATGACGCCATTGCCTGCCTGGATATCCGTCGTGACCACCGATGCATTGCCCACCGTCACCACATCATCTGTGACGTTCACGGTCAGGTTGCTGCCCTGGACCGTTGTGAGATTCATACCATCCTCCAGCTCGGAGGCGTTGATCTGCATCGGCACGACATGGTACAGGAGGATCTCACGCAGCTCGTCCTGCGGCTCGCCCAGGAGATACTCCAGAGTGCCGTCCGGGAGCGCCTCAAAGGCCGCATCCGCCGGGGCAAAGAGCGTGAAGGGGCCCTCGCCACGGAGGGTATCGGTCAGGGCGGCGGCATCCACAGCAGTGAGCAGAACGGTGAAGTTGCCATCCTGTTGAGCAGTATCGATCAGATCCGGTAACTCCGGCATCATGGGGGGAGTGACATTGGGGGTGACGTTGGGCGTCACATTGGGTGTCACTGCGGGTGTCATGTTCGGGGTGACATTCGGCGTCTGCCCCGGTGTCATATTAGGCGAGACGTTCGGTATCACGACGCCCGGGGGTACGGGCGGAGTCTCGTTGGGCGCCGGTGTCTCAGTAGGCGTCACGTTCGGCGTTTCGGTAGGCGTCACGTTGGGGGCAACGCCTTCCGCCGTCACGTTCACGGTCTGGTACACCAGCGGGATCAACGGCGTGTGGTCGTTGTTCACCAGCTGCACCGAGAGGTTGTGCTCGCCCG
>JAXDAH010000127.1:0-9246 GCA_034679905.1 Methanomicrobiales archaeon
ATGCACTTACCCTTGCGCTCGTTGTCGCCGGGTGCGGATGCATCAGCCAGGGAAGCGGGGAGACGATCTCCGGTACGGGAACTGTCACCTATGTCGGGCTCGAAGACGGATTCTACGGCATCGTCACTGAGGGGGGTGAGCACTACGTTCCCCTGAACCTCCAAGAGGCCTGCTCGCAGGATGGGCTGTCCGTTCGGTTCGAGGCGAAGCCGAAGAGCGATGCCGCCACCACGCAGATGTGGGGGACGCCCATCGAGATCGTGAGCATCACGCCGATCAGCGTTCCGCCCGAACCCCCGGCGACCATCGTCAACACCACGGGAACCGTGCAGTTCGTGGCTCTGGAGGGCGGATTCTTTGGCATCGTCGCCGACGACCAGACCCGATACTACCCCCTGAATCTGGATCCGGGCCTGAAGGTGGACGGGCAGCGGCTATGGTTCCGCGCGGAACTGCGCGAAAACGTCAGCACCCTCCAGATCTGGGGAACCGCGGTCGAGATCCGGGGAGCTTCGGTCATCTCGACCCCACCGGCTCCCGAGGGCACGATATCCGCCCGGGGGACCGTCCGGTACGTGGACGTCGAGGGCGGGTTCTACGGTCTCGTGATCGAGAGCGGGGAGCGCTACTATCCGCTCAACCTGGAGGAGAACTTCAGAGAGGATGGGCTCGCCGTATCCTTCCGGGGAGAGCTGCAGGAGGATACGCTCACGCTGCAGATGTGGGGTACGCCACTCACGATCACGGAGATGGAGCGAGCCAGGTAAGGTCTCGACTCCTCACCGCTTTCTCAAGCCACGGCCTTCCGTCCGCAGCTGCATCAGCCGTGAACCGATCGGAGGGCGCTATGCACATCTCTTCCCTGAGGGATGCACATAACGGCTTCATGCATCTGGCGTGTTAACTACGGCCAGCACTATATCATACCTCTCACGGTCAGCCATCGGCCCCGGCGTGGACGGATAGAATGGACGCCGTTCCGGCAGGGCGATAAGGAACCGAACCCGATAGGGAGATTGGCGTTATCTGGCCAGTTTATTGAACCCGCACAGTATCGAAAGCGACCGAGAGGTCTGAAGCCCGTGCTATCGTGACTGGCGGGGGGCAGGTTCAGTTGGGGGAGGGAAGTACGCTCCCCTCCCCTTTGGCTCGAGAGGGCCGCGTGGCTGGATAGCTGGAACCCGTATGTGCGCCCTCTGTACCGGGTCCGGCTTCTCTTCTATCTTGAAGGTGCGGAGAAGCGCCCCATGGTCTACTAGAGCCTGTTCAGAATAATCAAGGATTGGGGGAAGTGTTCTCTACCGTTGGGCCCCCTTCGGCCTGAGAGGTTGAGGGGGCTCTCTTCAGCATCCCCGATTTAGCCCTTCGCCTCCAGAAATAGGACAGGGGGATACCCTTCTATCGCATCAAGGGCGAGGAACAGCATAGGGTAGCATCACCGCATCCCCTCTCCGGCGCCGGTATCACGGACAGGGAAGGGAGAAGAGCGCTCGCTGCAATCGGCACGCTGACCGGGACCAGCTCCCCGCCTACCGGGACGAAGAGGAGGGTGAATCTCCGCTGTACGAAAGGAAGGGTATCGAGACCCCAGAGGAGACGAAGGCCCCGGTCGTCTTCAACTTTCGAGGAGGGCGTCTACCACCCTGCGAGTGAACGATAGAGCGAGGGAATACTGTGACCGATCCAGCCGGCAGGGGCTCGCAGGTCCATGAAACGGTGCAGGGATGCGTTCAGCGTAGAGTCGACATCAGCACTGGTTGTGAAGCCCGGGCAAGAGCATCTCCCGGGGGACCTGCGCGCGTGAGTGCTTGCTCGTGCCGCGAGGCTGGAGCTCAACCTTCCAGTCGCTCCAGGAACGGGATCAGGATGCGATGGGTGGGGGGCAGGAGTATTACCGGTTCGGCTCCAGATCCTCGATCGTCTTCACATCGCCTGTCTTGGGCATCCAGAGCTTGCGCGACTCCGGGTGGGAGGTGATCCACATCTGCTCCCACTCGGGATTGCGCAGCCGCAGGAGCGTTCTGACGCGGGCATCGATCTCCTGCCAGGTCGTCCCGGGCCCGACGGAGCTCCCGACCACTTCGGCCACCTCCCGGGCATCCGTATCCGGTACACCCGCCCCCCGAATTGCCGTCTCCAGCTCCTCCGCACTGTACACCCTCGTCCCGCCTCTCTGCCCCTCTGCTCCTTCCGGTTGACGCTCCGCCTCCGGAGCGGTCGAGCCCATCCTCTCACGATTCATCGCCTCTCCTCCGATTGTGAGTCTCCATTCCGTTCCAGGCCTGCGGGGACGGACCTGGGATCCGGACAGTCGCTGCTCTTCACGAACCTGTTCTTCTGCCGGATCCCGCCCCTCCTCCCATTCGGGGCGATCGAGCTTCACCGCCGATGGGCCCCGGTCTTGTTTTTCCCGTGGGTAATCGGTCATTTGGTTTCATCTCCCGGAGATTCCGTGCACGGTTCTGCCCTTCTCTGGCCGATCCTGCCACGTCCCGCCACCGCACGGGCGGGAAAGGCGCTCCCGCATGGATCGCAGCCGGCACGCGACTTCCGTACTGGAAGCCCTATCCGGGTACGGGGTGCTCAGCGCCCCCCGGACCGCTCTTTATACGCGTTCCAGTTCTTCTCGATGTCCGGGTTCACCCGGCGGACCTGCGCTCGCACCTGGTTGTCCAGCTCCGCCGCCGTCATGCTGGTCGTGATCGCACTCTCCACCCTGCGGGCGATCTCCCTGGCCTCCTCGGAGCTGGCGCCGGCGCCCTCCAGGGCCCGCGAGATCTTCTCCGGGTTGAACGCCTCCACGCTCCCGTCTTCGCGAAGGATCTGGATCCGCTCTCCCGCACCGGTCAGGGCCTGAAACTCAGGGGAGACGTACTCTCCCGGCCGGCGCGGCTCCGCCCCCTCAGCCCGCTGTATGCCGGGCTCGGCGGGGACTTCTCCGGCACGTATGGATCTGCGGATTTCGGTGTCTTCGCCTTCGCGTTGAGTCTCGGAAGAGCCCGTCTGCTCCTGCGGGCGCTGGATCTCACGGGCTCTCCTCTCCCGCTCCGCCTCCGCACCCATCTCCGTCCGCTGGAGTTCCTCTCTTTCGCGTGCCTGTTCCTGGACATTCCCCAGAGGTTCGCGCGTCTCCGCGGGGCTTACCTTCAGTTCCCCGGTACGGAGCTGCTCTCCGCTTCTGCCCGTGACGCCATACCTCCCCGCCTGCTCGGAGGCCCGCTGGAGCTCCCCTTCATAGCCCGTCTTCTGCGTATCGAGGCTGCTCACCTCACCCCGCTCCACTTTCTCGCCGGAGCGGATCCTCTTCGCCACATCCGTCAGCTCTTCCGATGCACCCCGCATCGGCTGCGCCTCTTCGACGTTCCAGGGTTTGGTATAGCCTTCGGGAGATCCCCCGGGCATCACAGTTTCGGGAGTTTTCTCGCCCTCTTTCCGCTCCCCGCCGGGCTGTTCGCCCGGGGCCTCCCAGCCGGCACGGACGGACTTGCCGAACTCGCCGCCTCCGCCGCTCTCGATCTCCTTCTTCACCTTCTCCGCCGGGAACTCTCGCACCTGCTCCCCCGTCATCACCTCTTCCCGGGACGTGCCGGTCGTCGGATATCCGACCTCCTCGCCGCTCTTCTCCTGGAATCTGCCGATGGCGATATAGGCCTCCTTCTCGCCCGGTGCCCTGGACTCCCCCTCTTCGGTGAACCGCCGTGTGGTTCGGGGTTCGGCGTGCACGATCTCTTCATGCCCGCTGTACTTCTCCGGGACTGCCTCCTTCTTCTCCGTTCTCTGGAAACCCTCTCCGGTCTGCGGGGCGGGTCTCTGCTCCTCCAGCTGCTTCTCTTCTGCCTTTTTTTGCTCTTCTGTCTCTTTCCCCGTCATTCCATCCACTTCCTTGCCCTCCTCTTGGCAACTCCTCCCATCTCACCGATCCCATGAACGCACCGGCCGACCGATCGATGGAGCCGCTCCACCAACCGATCACCTCTGGGAAGGAGGCGAAACATACCATGTGCTCCCTAATTAAGGTTATTATAGTCCAGGGGATCCTGTCCGCTCCGTGCATGCAGCCACACCGTAGACTACAACGCACACTCCGTCAGAACAGCTCGTGATCCTCGCGGTAGCGCATTCAGTCCCGAATAGGAGCCGGATCGCCCTCGTTCAGCAGATCTCCATTCCGACGGGCGATCTCCTGTAGGGTCACCTCGGATAAGCCGTTCGTTCAATCTCACGGGGGATGTCCCGAACAGCCTCGGGGAGAACTCCGGGGTACACCGGCGAAACTACGGATCACCTCGGGATCGAATGGTATCGGGTATCCGTTTCGCGCCTACACCTGTATCGGCCGGTCTCAACCCGTTGCGTTTCCCATGCCTCTCTTCCACCCCGGGTTTCCGCTATCCCTCCTCCTCCACGGGTGGGTACACCCGATTCGTCCCCCTCTGAGGAGCGTGCCCGCCATCTTCTGTCTCTACCACGCAGTTCGTCGGAATATATGGAATCGTCTGGCATTGTGGTCCCATCTCGGATGTCTCCGGGCCTGCACCATTCATGCTTCAGGCGGTGCCTGCCGCGCCCGGCATGGCAGCCGGTCCGCACCATACATGACGATCCAGACTATAACTCTTTTCCCGTCCAACGGCATCGTGCGATAGGTCCGACTCCTCTTTTTTATAATTCCCGGGGAGGAGACCACTCTACGACCTCGCTCATTGCCGATCGTAGCTTGCTTTAAGCCCTATTCGCATAACGGAGAGGTACGTGCCCCTTGGTCGCCTCTTCCTGCCGCATTCACGCATGGGGGATGCGAGATCGGGTCATCGAAGCTCGAGTGCACCATCGCCCTCGCGCTCCTTCGAATGTATGCCTATCGCTACTAAAAGGGGGAAGGGTCGCACCCCTTTCCCCCCCATACCCCCCGCCTTGACAGCCAGCGAGGGCGGGAGCGGATCCGGAGCTGATCGTCTTTTGCTCGACGAGAAGGGCGTCGATAAATCCAGGGCGCGGATGCCTGTCCGACCGCGATGGTCCAGAGCCACATCGGTCGGCATCCTCGTGGAGCTATCGTCTGCACACCGGATCCTGCGGGGGCAGGATAATCTCCCTGCCTATGCTCGCTGTACGTGTCCGCCTGGCGCAGGACAAAGACGGCATTTTCACCCATTAGAAATTCTCTTGTAGTAGCAGGGAGTATCACCTCAGGGATATCGATGATAGCGCACCGAGTACAGGATACCATGAGGCTGATGGCCTCGTTGATACGCGCCTTTGCCGACTCCATCTCGGATGAGGAGGTCAATGCCTTCATAGACGAGATTTTGAAGGCAAACCGCATCTTTGTCATGGGGGCGGGCCGATCCGGGCTGGTCGCCAAGGCCTTTGCCATGCGGCTGATGCATCTCGGATTCCAGTCCTTCGTGGTGGGGGAGACGATCACCCCGGCGCTCCGCTCGGGGGACGTGATGGTCATCTTCTCCTCATCGGGCGAGACGAAGACTGTTGCCGACCTCGCCGAGACTGCCAAGGGGATCGGGGGACGGATCTGCCTTATCACCTCTCGGAGAGACTCCCGAATAGGCCGCATCGCCGACTGCATCGTGACGATCGAGAGCCACCGGGATCAGAACCTGGAGAAATCCGGCGAGTATGAGATCCGCCAGATGATGGGCGAGCACAAGTCGTTCGCGCCGCTCGGCACACTCTTCGAGACGGCGTCCATGGTCTTCGCCGATGCGGTGATCTCCCGCCTGATGGAGATCACAAAGACCGAAGTCAGTGCGATGAAGGCCCGGCACACCACGCTGGAGTGAGAGCATGGCAGCGAAACGGGAATGCGCGCACAGGCTGGACGGCATCGAACTCTCGGGGATACGCAGGATGTTCGAAGGGGCAGGCCCCGGCTCGATCAATCTCGCCATCGGGCAGCCGGACTTCGACACCCCGCAGCACATCAAGGACGCGGCGATCCGCGCTATCCAGGAGGGTAGAACCGGATACACGGTGAACGCCGGCATTGAGGAGCTGCGGGTTGCCATCGCGGATAAGCTGAAGCGGGAGAACGGGCTCGCCTGCTCGCCCTCTGAGGTTCTGGTAACGGCGGGCGGGAGCGAAGCCCTCCACCTGGTGCTGGAGTCGCTCGTCAACGAGGGGGACCGCGTCCTCGTCCCCGACCCGGGATTTGTCTCCTATCCCACCCTCACAGCCATCGCTGGCGGCCGCCCGGTGGGAGTCCCGCTTGATTCCGCCCTGCACATCGATATCGAGAAGGCAAAGGAGCTGATGGATGGTGCACGCCTGTTCATTCTCAACTCGCCGTCGAATCCGACGGGCGCCGTGGAGAGCGAGGAGTCCATCCGCGCCATCGTGGAGTACGCCGCGGATGCCGGAGTGACGGTGGTGAGCGATGAGGTCTACGAGCATTTCATATATGGACGGGAGCACTTCTCCGCCGCGCGCTACGGCGAGGACGTGATCACCGTCAATGCGACGAGCAAGACCTACGCCATGACCGGGTGGCGCGTGGGCTACCTCGCCGCACCGGAGGAGTACGTCAACCACTGTCTCAAGATACACCAGTACTGCCAGGCCTGCGCGACATCCATATCCCAGTATGCGGCGCTGGCTGCCTACACCGGCGACCAGGAACCGGTTCGGCGCATGCGGGAGGAGTATCGGGCGCGGCGGGATCTCCTGTATGGCGGCCTGACACGGTTGGGATTTGAGTTTCCCCTTCCGGAAGGGGCATTCTATGCCTTCGTCCCCCTGGGGGCTCCCCTGATGCAGAGAGTTATCGAGAACGGGGTGATCGTCACGCCGGGGAGCGCATTCGGGAAGAACATGCCAGAGTATGCCCGTCTTAGTTACGCGACTTCCCGCGAAAACCTGGTACTGGCACTGGATCGTATACAGCGCGTCATGGAGTGAGATCTGGATGGTTAAGAGTTTACTTGCGAAATACTCGAACGCCCACGGATTGTCCGGGCGGGAAGGGGGCATCGCGGAAGCGATCCGCTCGGAACTGGAACCCTGTGTGGATGAGGTGACGACCGATTCCATGGGGAACCTCATCGCGGTAAAGAAGGGGGACGAATTCACGATCATGCTCGCCGCCCACATGGACGAGATCGGACTCATGGTCCGGTTCATCGATGACAACGGCTTTCTTCACTTCGTCCCCTTCGGCGGCTGGCATCCCCCGACGCTCTACAGCCAGCGCGTGGTGGTGCACGGCTCGAAGGGCGATCTCTACGGCGTTGTTGGCGCAAAACCGCCCCACATCATGACCGATGAGGAGCGCAAAAAAGAGCTCAAACTCGAGGATATGTTCGTCGATATCGGTGCCACGGGCCATGAGGATGCCGAGGAGCTGGGCGTGGAGATCGGGACCCCAATCACGATAGACCGGCAGCTCGTGGAGTTGCCGCACGATCGGGTAAGCGGCAAGGCCTTCGACAACCGCGTCGGATGCACGCTCCTCACCCGGGTGATGCAGAAGGTGCAGTCGCCGCATACCATCTACGCCGTCTTCACCGTCCAGGAGGAGGTGGGGCTGAAAGGGGCGAAGACGAGCGCATACCGCCTCCATCCCGACTGTGCCATCGCGACCGACGTCACCTTCCCCGGGGATCACCCCGGGATCGAGAAGAAGGACTCGCCCATCGAGCTCGGGAAAGGGCCGGTCATCACCATCTCGGACGCCAATGGCAGAGGGTTGATCGCGCACCCTGGCATGGTGGAGTGGCTGCGGGATACGGCGAAGCGGCACGATATTCCCATCCAGATGCAGGTGGGAAAAGGAGGGACGACGGACGCCACGTCCATCCACACGGAGCGCGGCGGTGTCCCGAGCACCGTCGTGGAGGTCCCGGTCCGGTACATCCACTCTCCCGTGGAGGTGGCCGATATCGGAGACCTGGAAGCAGGCATTTTCCTGCTCGTCGAGGCCCTGAAGGGAAAGCCGGACCTGTAATCGCCGGAACTCCGGTCGGGGACGGCGGAACTGCCAGGCAGCCCTTCCACCTACTGGCGGTTCGCAGTCATGCATGAGGCGAAGGTCCTCCGCCTCCTAATGTGGTATCGACGAGCAGGAAGTCTGGCTGCATATCCGATACCAGATCGAGGCCTTTTCGGCCCCGGTCATGATCTCTTCTGCATTCCGGAGAAGATCCTATTACAAGCGGCGGGCGATAGGGATCCCCTCTTGGCGCGATAGGTAGAGGAGGCCGAAGAACGGTCCGAGCACCCAAACCAGCATTATTTCCTCATGCTGTTGTTGAAGCGATTGCGGATTCAGGATAGGGCCTATCGCACCAAGGGGGGAGGGGGTTTGGAAGGGGGAGGGGGGAGTGCGCCCCTCCTCCCCCCGTGCCCCTACTCCCGCGTGCGATAGGGCCAGGATCGAATTGATGCTTGTTGCACACGAGCCCTGATCAAGCGGGCCGTATTCAGCATCGCCGCAAGGCTATCGCATGCTGGGGCCGAGGCAATCGGGGGAGGAGATCCCTATGATAGGTCCAGTTTGAGGAAGCGGGGGGTGGGAGATCTCTGATTGCGAAACTCCTTGTAATCCCCGGATAAAGCCGGGATCTGGCAAAAAGGATCGGTGCTTTCGATCCGAGAGATCGTTTCTACAGAGCGGACGCTGGATCGGCGGGATCTCGATCGCCCTCGAATGACTTTCACGTTACAATGGCAGGTCCTCGAGGTTCATGGACGATCGAAAGAAAGGGATGGGATTGTCCCTCTTCTCCCCCGTTCACTCCACGACGAAGTCCCCGATCATCTGGACGGGATGGACGTCGCAGCGGAAGAAGTAGGTGCCGGGCTCCTCCGGCGCGGTGAAAGTGTAGGTGATGGAGTTCACCCCGGTGATGATCTGGCCCACGAAGATGGGTGTGGTTGCCGCCGGAGTCTCATAGACGGCCAGGTTGTGGGGAATGCCGCTGTCCCGATTCTCGAAGTTCACCGTCACCTCGGCTCCGGCCGGAACTCTGATCGTGTCCATGTTGAAGGCGATGTTCTGCGCCACCAGGTCGACGGTCACGCCCCCGGGCGCCGGCGTCTCGGTAGGCGTGGGTGACGGGGTCTCTGTCGGCGTGACATTCGGCGTCTCTGTCGGTGTCACATTGGGCGTTTCGGTAGGCGTCACGTTGGGGGCAACGCCTTCCGCCGTCACGTTCACGGTCTGGTACACCAGCGGGATCAACGGCGTGTGGTCGTTGTTCACCAGCTGCACCGAGAGGTTGTGCTCGCCCG
>JAXDAH010000128.1:0-6473 GCA_034679905.1 Methanomicrobiales archaeon
GCCCTGATCGTGAACCTGGCCCTGAACCTGGTGCAGCAGCGATGAAGGAACTGATCACCGCACAGGACGTCTCCAAGGTCTACGGTACACAGCGTGTTCTGCATGACATCGACCTCACCATCCGGGAGGGCGAGATCCTCGGTATCATCGGCCCGAGCGGATCGGGGAAGAGCACCCTCCTGCGCATTCTGGACCTGATCGAGCCCCCGACCGCGGGAGACCTCCGGGTCTTCGGGGTGGACGTGCGCAAGGAGGAGGATCGCGGGCTGGAGCTGCGGCGGCGGATGGGGATGCTCTTCCAGAAGCCGATCGTCTTCAACGCGAGCGTCTACCAGAACATCGCCCTGGGTCTGCAGTACCGCCGGCTGGATCGGGCGGAGATCGAACGGAGGGTGAAGGCGGCGCTGGAATCGGTCGGGCTCTCGCGCTACATCCGCAGCCGGGCGCGGGATCTCTCGGGGGGCGAGCAGCAGCGGGTGGCGTTATCGAGGGTCCTGGTGACCCGCCCGGCGATCCTCTTTCTGGACGAGCCCACGGCCAACCTGGACCCGACCTCCACGTCCACCATCGAGGAGATCGTGCGCCGCCTGAACCGCGAGGACGGGATGACGGTGGTGATGAACACCCACGACATGCTCCAGGGGCAGCGCCTCTCCCACCGCATCGGGGTGATGATCGACGGGACGATCGTGCAGGTCGGCTCCCCCCAGGAGATCTTCCAGACGCCGACGTCCCGTGCCATCGCCAAATTTGTGGGGATAGAGAACATCCTCGCCGCCCGCGTTGTTGCCCGGGGGGCGGATCGCACCGAGGTGGAGGTGGAGGGGCAGCGGATCCTCTCCACGACTCCCCTCCCGCCCGCCGCGAACGAGGCGGACGTCCTCATCCGGGGGGAGGACATCGATATCCGCCGAAGGAGACCGACGGACGGTTTCGACTCGAACGTCTATTCCTGCACCATCACCCGCATCGAGTCGATCGCCCCCTACGTCCGCGTGGATGTGAACTGTGATGGATTTCCGCTCGTCGTGCTGCTGACCGCCCGTTCGGCGGCGGCGCGCGAACTCGACACGGACATGGAGGCCTGGGTCGCCTTCCGGGCGGAGGTCGTACACCTGCTGCCCCGCGGCAGCGATGCCTCGGGGTGATACCGCCGCTCCCCATCGGCATCAGGACGGCGAACGCCGGAGGCGTCACTTCCAGTCGACGAAGACGCTCTTGATGCGGGTATAGGAGTAGTACGCCTGGACGCCGTTCTCCCGCCCGCTGCCGCTCTCCTTCACGCCTCCAAACGGCACCTCCGGCAGCACGGTCAGGTGGCGGTTCACCCAGACGATGCCGGCCCGGACCCGCGTGAAGAACGCCCGGGCCACATTCAGGTCCCGCGTCCAGATAGACGCACCGAGGCCGTAGCGGGTGCTGTTCGCCTGCTCGAGCGCGTCGTCCAGGTCCGCCACCGCCATGACGGGCAGGACGGGCCCGAAGATCTCGTCCTCCAGCACGGCGGAGCCGGTTGGAGGATCCCGGATGAGCGTCGGCAGGTAGAACGATCCCGATTCGTACGCCGCTCCGGCAGGCGCCCGCCCGCCGGCGAGGATCGCGCCCGTGCCGCTCTCCCGCACCTCCTCCACGGCCCGGCTCGCCCGCTCCCGCTGCGCCCCGCTGACGAGCGGGCCCATGTCGACGGCGGGATCGAGCCCGTTGCCCACCGTCAGCCCCTCCACCCGCGCCTGCAGTTTCTGCAGGAACGCATCGGCGATCTCTTCGTGGACGTAGAGGCGCTTCACCGCGGTGCAGGTCTGCCCGGCGTTGTAGAAGCGGCCCCGGACGGCGCCGGCCACGGCGGCGTCCAGGTCGGCGTCCCGCCAGACGACCATCGGGTCGGAGCCGCCGAGCTCCAGGGAGACCTCCTTCAGGCTCGATGCGGCGAGCTCGCGGATACGGTATCCCGTGACGGTGTCGCCCGTGAACGCAATGCGGCGGATCGCGGGGTGGCGGACGATCGCCTCTCCCACCACGTCGCCCCTCCCCGTCACCACGTTCAGCACGCCGGGGGGAAGACCGCCCCGCTCCAGGACCGCCGCCAGGCGGAGGACGGTAAGCGGCGCCTCGGACGCGGGCTTGAAGACCATCGCGTTTCCGGCGAGGAGCGCCGGCGCGACCTTCCAGCCCATGATGATCGCGGGCATGTTCCAGGGAATGATCGCCCCGCAGATCCCGATCGGCTCGTGGATCACCATCGCGTCGCTCGATTCCCCGAGCCGCAGCAGGTCGCCGTGCACGGCGGCGGAGATGCCGCCGTAGAACTCTAATATGTTGGCGAGGCCGCGGAGCTCGTCGGTGGATTCGCCGATGGGTTTCCCCTGCTCGCGGGTGAGCAGGCGGGCGAGATCTTTGTGCTCCTCCCGGATCAGCGACGCCGCCCGCAGGAGCACCTTCCCCCGCTCGCGGACGGTCCGTGCGGACCAGCCCGGAGACGCCGCTTCCGCGGCGTCCACCGCGGCATCCACATCCTCCCCCGTCCCCTGCGGCACGCGGTCCACCGCCTCGCCGGTGGCCGGGTTGACGACCGGGATCCAGGTCCCGCTGGCGGAAGGCAGCTCCTGGCCTCCGATCCGCATCTCCATGATTGTACCATCGTCCCGATCCTATAAGAACACCCGCCAGGGATGACGTGGGCCCGATTGGCCGTATCATCGGGTATCATTCGCGAACTTCTCGAACGCTCCTGGAATCATCACCATAGTGTATAATTTTTAGGGATAAACTGTATACTATACTGTATGATACATCCCGAGTATCTGGAGATCGTCCGTCCGTACAATCTGTGGGGAGGGGATGTGGCAACCGGTGTGCCCCGGGCCGACTACGTGAACGCGATTCGCGAGACCTTCACCGTGCCCGCCATCATCACCTGCGTCAGCGGAGTCCGCAGGGCCGGTAAAACCTTTATCTGCCGGCAACTCCTTGCAGGGCTGGTGGCCTCCGGCGCGTCCCGGGAGCAGACGCTCTACGTCAACCTCGAGGAGCCGTTCCTGCAGCCCGCCCTTTCCGTTCAGCTTCTGGACGATCTCTATGCAACATACCGCCACTACCTCAACCCGGGGGACCTCTGCTACATCGTCCTGGATGAGGTCCAGAACATCCCCGGCTGGGAAAAGTGGGTGCGTATGATGCTCGAGCGATCGGAACCTGTGAAGATCGTTGTCACGGGCTCGTCGTCGAAGATCATGCAGCAGGAGCTGGCTACTGTGCTGACAGGACGGTACGTTGAGGTGAGGGTCTATCCACTCAGTTTCCGGGAGTTTCTGACGTTCCGGAAAGTCGGGATCGAAAATCTCGATATCCGGGGGCAGGAGATGCTGCAGCGCTTCTCCGAGTATCTGGAGTTCGGGGGATTCCCGACGGCAGTCTGTACGGATCGGCTGCAGATGCGCAGGGAGTTCTTGAAAGAGCTCTTCGACTCGATCGTTACGAGGGATATCGCCGCACGCTACGGACTGCGGCGGATCCCGGCGCTGAAGGCCGCGGCCGTTCTGCTTCTCCAGAGCATCTCCTCACCGGTGAGCGTTCAGAAACTCTCCCGCGCCCTGAGGGCCACGGGCACGGCTCTCTCTCCCACGACGGTGAACGAGTTTTTAGCCTACTTCCAGGAGAGCCTCCTCTTCGCGTTCGTACCCATCTTTTCGTACAAGGCAAAGGAACGGATGCAATATCCAAGAAAGGCGTACTGTATCGATACGGGACTTGCCAGTGCTGCCACCCTGCGTTTCTCGGAGAATGCCGGGAGAATGGCGGAGAACGTGGTTGCCATGGAGCTCTTCCGAAGGCACGGTCCGGAGAATGTGTTCTACTGGAAGGGCGATGGAAAAGAGGTCGACTTCGTTGTCTTTGGCGGCGGGAGAATTCAACTTCTCGTCCAGGTGGCATGGACGCTGGACGCCGTGAAGACAGAGGAGAGGGAGATGCGGAGTCTATCCGCCGCGATGAAGGAGCTCGGGATCACGGATGCCCTCATACTCACCGCCGCCGGGAGCGTGGGGGCGGCTCCAGGCATCCGGCACCAGAGCATCTGGCGCTGGCTCCTCGAAAGCCCGCACGATTCGGAGCGCGAGCTCCCGGTAGAGGGGGCGTGATGGTAAATCCTGCAACAACTCCTGCCCGTGAGAGTCATATCGATCGCGTTCAGGGGGCCGGACCGGGATCGGGGCCACAATCGCCAGGAACTCTGGCACACACTGCCCGCTGCAAAGCTTATACGCGAGGGGCGAGATACCGTCTCCTGAAGGGATCGGCATGCCTGACAGCGTTCTTCAGGCCGTTTACCTGATCGGCCTGGTCGCGGGATCCGCAATCCGACTCCACTATACGTGGGGGGCCAAAGAGAGGCGAATCGCCGTCCGCCGCGAGAATCGGCTGGACCGGGCCCTCCTGAACCTCCCGCTGCTCGGCATGGTCCTCGTCCCGCTTCTCTGCATCCTCACGCCCTGGCTGGACTTCGCGGATTATACCCAGCCCGGCGGGAGCGGCTGGGCGGGCACGGCGATCTTCGCCGCCGCTCTCCTGCTCCTGTGGAGGTCGCACCCCGATCTCGGGGTCTACTGGACGCCGGCCCTCCTCCTGCGGGAGGACCACCGCCTCGTCACCCGGGGCGTCGGCATATCCGCCACCCCATGTACGCCGCAGGCTCTGGGCGATCGCGCAGCCTCTCCTCCTCCAGAACGGGATCGCCGGGCCTGTCATGCTCCTGACCTTCCTCCCCCTCTACCTGGTGCGGGCCGGGCGCGAGGAGAAGATGCTGCTCGAGGAGTTCGACGAGGACTACCGCGTCTACATGCACCATACAGGCAGGCTCCTTCCCCGCCTCTGGCGATAGGAGTCGTCTGAAATCCACGGGCCGCCGGCGAGGCATACCGCCAGCATCTCTTCTTCGGGAAGAACGGGGCCTGATGGCGTCGCTCCCCGCCGCCTGCGGATTCAGGGCTCCCCGTCGTGGATGAAGCAGGAGGGATCTTCGGCCAGGTAGTCCCCCGTGATCGCGTGCACCCTGCCCCGGCACCCGCCGCAGAGCTTCCGGTAGCGGCACTCCCCGCACCGCCCCGAAAGAAGCGTCTCCCGTGCGCGGAGGTCGCGGAAGACGGGAGCGTTCGCCCAGATCTCGGGGAACGGCGTCGTGCGCACATTGCCGCAGGGCACCTCCAGGAAGGGGCAGGGCCAGACCTCGCCGTCCGGCTTGATGTAGACGAACCCCCGCCCCGCCGAGCAGCCGTGGAAGACCGTCTCGGCGAACCGCAGGGGTAACCCGCTGCGGATGCCGTTTCGATCCAGCAGGAACGGCCAGTACTGGGGACCGGCGACCGGCTCCAGGATCGCCCCCGACGAGGCCTGCGCCCGCGCCATGCAGCGGATCAGCCGTTCGTTGGCGCCGAGATCGAGCGCTGCGCCGCGGATCTCCTCCCCCCTCCCCACGGGGACCAGCTGGTACATCAGCAGGATCGCCGCTCCCAGGTCGTCGACGAGGGTCATCAGCCGATCCATCTGGCCCATGTTGTACTCCATCGCCGTGATGTTGATGTGCAGCAGGATGCCCGCCTTCCGCAGCGCCCGTATGCCCCGCACGGCGGCATCGAAGGAGCCGGGCACGCCCCGCACGCGGTCGTGGGTCGCCGCATCGCAGCCGTCCAGGCTCACCGCCGCGATCGCCACGCCGTTCTGGCGCAGGCGGCGGGCGACGGCATCGTCCACCAGGGTGGCGTTGGTCGCCATGGTGTTCGCAAACCCGAGGGCTTGGGCATAGGCCAGGAGCTCGAAGAGGTCGGGGCGGAGCATCGGCTCCCCGCCCGTGAAGGCCATCATGCGGAACTCCGGCACCCCGGCAAGGTCGCGGAGGAGGCGTTGGGCCTCGTCCGTGTTCAGCTCGTCCGCAGCCCGCCTCCCCGCCGAGAGGTGGCAGTGGATGCAGCGGAGGTTGCAGGCGGCGGTCATCTCCCAGACCGGGTGGGCCGGGAACCCGATGCAGCCCATGCCCCGGGAGCCGGCAGCCCCGGGGAGACACCGCAGCCCGTAGCTCGCCATCCAGTGCGGCAGCCCCCTCCAGCGGGCGAGCGCGCCCACGAGCAGCGCGGCTCCCACCTGCCGCAGCACCAGTCCCGGCGGCCACCAGAGGGGCAGGACCTGCCGACGGGGGCGCTCCCCCCACTCCGCCCGCCACTCACCCATGCAGGCCCACCGCCCAGAAGCCCAGGATGTAGGCTGCAGTCGTGCCCAGGTTCACCGCGATGGTCCCGGCGCAGAGGCGGTCGAGAACCGCCCGCTCCCGCCAGCGCCCCCGCAGCACCAGCACGGCCAGGACCAGCGATAGGAGGAGGACGGGGAGATAGAGGTACAGGGTCTCCAGGGGGGCTCCCTGGCGGATGGAGAGGAGCACCGCCAGCCCGCCCGAGAGGCTGACGAGCCCGTAAAGGCGCGATGCC
>JAXDAH010000129.1:0-8145 GCA_034679905.1 Methanomicrobiales archaeon
AGATGAACGCCCCGATCAGGCCCGCGATGAATCCGCCTACCCCGGGCGGATTGCCGGCTGCCGCCCCGAAGCCCAGGTACGCCACGACCGCGGTGAGGATCGCGTTGACGATCAGCAGCACCAGGTACTAGATCGCCGCGTCGGTCACGGTCTCGTCCCGGGCTGCGCGGAACGTCTCGACGGGCCGGACGATGAACCCGACCAGTTTGTCTGTCAGTGAGAGACCATGGCCGTCGAATCGCAATGCATTGATGTTATATTTACGGGTATCACGGCAAGGATCCGGATTATCGCTTCATCTGCCCCTTGGTTAGCATCGGTTAGCGGGGATCAGGTGACCGGGCGGACTAGTAACCGGTCGATGTTCAGATGGAACTCCGAAAAGCCACATTGCAGTGTGACTCCACCCAGCACCCCCTGAATAGCACCTATCGGATTACGGGAATGGGAGTCCGGGGGCAACCTCCAAACCTCTGAATATGTATACCTTTTCAAAGAAGCGGGTATAATTATCACGGGATCCTCTATGGTTTACTTTTATTGCATTAGTCCCCCGGCCCCGATCCGTTCAGGAAGGCAAGAGAGGACGTATTAGTCTTTTTAGGTGCATCCCTGTAGACGGTGTGCCGCGGCACGGGTGAGAGAAGAGGCGAATTTTTTCGACACGATAGGTATAAGCAAACAAAATGGGTTTGAGATCCTTCTCTACACGAAGAACCGGAACATGACCCAGGCCAGGATCAGCATAATCGCCGAGTACTTGAGGCCTGCGACGGCACGCCCTTCACCCATCTGGCCCGCGACAAGCCCGGAGAAGAATCCCTGCGTGAATCCCGCGTGCGAGAAGAGCCGCTTGTAGAAGAAGATGTCTACGTTCCCGATGAACTGCGTGGCCGCACCGCCCGCGGCGGCGGCTGCCCCGCCGGCCTCGGCCATCGTGGTGAGGAAGGTGGAGACCAGGATAGCGATGACGAAGAGGAAGACAAAGAACGAGATCAGAACGATGATCATGTAGATGATCATGTTGTTCATCCGCTCGGTCTTTAAGTTAAAGAACTCGTAGGCGTCCGTCGCCGCCGCACGGAGCACTTCGCTGGCATCCCCGCCGGCTTTGCTCGCCTTTGCGATCAGATCCACGCTCCTCTCTGCCAGGGGGGTTTTCACATTTCCTCCAAACCGGTAGATCGCGTCGACAAAGGGCACGCTCCAGGACATCTCCGCGTCCAGTTTCCGAATATGCGGTGTGAGGGCGCCATACTCCCCGCCAGAGACGATGTGCACCGCGTTCGGGAGGGTCATCCCGCTGTCGTTCATACCGGCGACGTCCCGGAAGAAGTTCGGGAGTGACTCTTCCAGACTCTTGACTCGCCGCCCCTCCAGGAAGTCGAGGATCGCCAGAGGAATCACGGCGATCAGCACCGAGAGGACGATCACATCGTCGATCATCGTGGAGTTGAGGAGGGCCTCAAATCCGTAAACTCCCACGATAAAGGAGAAGCCGACGAGAAACACCAGGAACGCGGCGGGCAGAGAGAGGACGAGGACGTTCATGGGCTTCTCGCGGAGGAACTCCAGGGGATGCTTGAAGAACTTGCCGAGCCCGTAGCGGTGCCGCCTCTGGTATTCGATCCGATCGAATATTCTCTGCTGCTCCCGTTCGTACTCCTCAAGGTCCGTTGCGGGTACCAGGTCGTCCTTTGACTTGGGTCGGTTCAGGAAGTCATTCATGATATCGGTGAATCCCATCTCACACCTCCGGGGTCATGGAGCTGATAAGGATCGTGAACATGACGCTCCCGAAAGGTACAATCAGATAGATGACGACATACAGGAAGATCGGATCGCTCTGTCCGGATAAGATAGACATGATCGACTGCAAAATGATAAGAAAGAGCGTGCCAGCCACGAGCGCGGTTACGTAGGACTCGGCGATGAGCCCAAGAACTTCCAGGAAGTTCTTCTGCTCGTGACGGTTCTCCAGGGCGTACTGTGCCGCCTTGGTGCGGAAGTATTCGGTAAGATTGCTACCGCTCGATATCGCCGCCATCGCTCCCTGGAGGAACTCTTTGAATCGTTCGCTCGGGGTGATCGTCGCCACGATGCGCATCGCATCGATGAGATCGCGGCCAAAGATGTCGATCTCCCGTGCGATATAGCGTGCCTCCACAGCGCTTTCTCCGTAGATCGTGCTCTCCCCCAGGAGGCGGAAGATCTCTGCCGGCGTGATGCCCGCTGTCGACATGGCGGTGATGTAGTTGATCGCATAAGGAAGCGTCGCATCTATATTTCGCCGCCGCTCTCCAGCGACGATTCCCGGATACAGGAGGAAGATCAGGTAGGTGATGCCGCCGAAGATGAGGAGCGACAGGATGGTGATGATGATGGTGCCGAGGATCAGCTTATAGTCGTTCAAGAAGAGGAAGAATCCCGGCACTGTCCCCTTGTAGCTGAAGAGCTCCGGCAGGTTCAGGACAACACTGAGAATCCCGAAGATGGCTGCCGCCGCCAGTCCCACCAGAATAGAGGTGACATAGGCGGTAGCCAGGTACGCTTCAAAGGGCGTCTTCAGCCGGGCGCTCATGAGATTGTTGCGCAGGACGAGGTAATCATCCCTTTTCTCTTTCAGGCGCCCTCCGATCAAGTTGAAACTGAATCTCTGGAAACTGTTCATGCCGATCGTCCCTCGCCATAGAGATCGCCGCGGATCAAATTAACCACCGCCTCGGGATCGCGGTGATAGGAGATGAGCATCTTGGAGACATCGGTATAGTGGCGGATCATCTTCAGCCGCATCCACTCCAAGAGCTCCTGTCGGCGCATGAGCTCCTCTTTCATCCTGGCTTCGCTCCAGCCCCGATCCTCCATGATCTCCTCCAGAATGAAGGATTTTCCAGAGTAGCGGATCTCGTCGGTCGCCGGATTCCAACGGAAGACCTCGTTTGTGATCAGCTCGTTGGTACGGGGATCGATATCCAGTATCTCGATGAGCTGCTTGTTCCGCCGGATTCGCTGCCCACCCACTCGAGCCTGGACCTGGACGGAGACAAGTTTCAGGGCAGAGAGCATGTTTCTCGGCACGTTCAGCGGGGGGTTCTCCAGACGGTGGACAACGCTGGCCACCGAATCGGCGTGCATAGTCGAGTAGGTGACGTGCCCGGTGCTCATCGCCTGGAAGAGCGTCAGGGCCTCCCTGCCTCGAACTTCACCCACGAGGAGGTATTCCGGCCGCTGCCGCAGTGCTGCGCGGAGAAGCTCGTACATATCGATCTCCCCCTTTCCGCCGGAGTCGAATGAGGAGCGGGTGACGCTCGGGATCCAGTTGGGGTGCGGCAGCTTCAGCTCCCGGGTATCCTCAAGAGTGATGATCTTGGCATTTGGGGGGATGAAGAGGGAGATCGCGTTCAGGGATGTCGTCTTGCCAGATGCCGTGCCGCCCGCGAATATACATGATTTGCCATTCTCCACAGCAAGCCAGAGGTATGCGATGGAGAGCGGCGAGAAGGTGGACCATTCGATGAGATCGGTGGGGGTGATCGGCTCCTCGCGGAACTTACGGATAGTGAACGTGGATCCATGGGCGGTTACCTCGGTCCCGAGCGTCATCTGAATACGGGATCCGTCGCTCATGGTTGCATCCAGCATCGGTTCTGCGATGGAGATGTATTTTCCGGCTCTCTGCGCAAGTTTGGTGACGAAAGAGTCCAGATCGTTTGCGTTCTTGTACATGAGGTTGGTCTTGATATTCTCGTAACTGGTGTGGTATACGAATATCAGACTGCCCACACCGTCGCACGAGATATCCTCGATATACTTGTCATGCATGACGGCATCGATGAGTCCATCCCCGACGAACTCTTTCTCGATGTTGTACATGATCTTCTCCCGCGATACCGGGGTGAGTTTGATGCCGTAGTCTGCCGTGATATCATCGACGGCGATGCGAAGGGCTTTTTTCGCGGTCTCTTTCGTGAGATCCTTGGTATTTACGTCGAGAGTCTCAAATAGACGCTCCTTGAGTTCAGATAGCAGCTCCTTTTCAGCCTCGTTGAGCTCCGGCTCCAGCACGTGGTAGACATACTCGTGTGTGGTGTTATCATATGTCACCCGAATATAGGCATAGGGCTCGTTCACGGGATAAAGCTCGATTTCCTCGACACCGGGCTGGACTTTCAGGGTGAGGTCGACAAGGGGTCCGTGGATCTTTCGGTTATACTCCTCGATCTCGGGGCGGATTGCCTTGAAGATCTTGAACTTTCCGAGCACGCCAGTCCGGGCAGATTCGTCCTCCTGCGTCCGGTCAGAGCCGATGGAGATGTCTTTCAGGCCGACAGACGGCAGTCCGGTGCGCCAGATCTCATCGATCTCGGTTGGCAGAGTACCAACGTTCGTGGCATCGAAAACACTCGTCCGCCCATGGAGTTTCACCTCATCGATCTCGAACGTGGCGCCTTTCGGCAGAATGAGATCGGATATATCGTTGATCTGATCGATCGAGATGATCTTCTCCTGTTGCTCGCCACCGCTCGACCACTGCGTCCTCTTCGCAGCCATCGTCGGCGTGGCAGAGGTCGTCTGAGTCGTCAGAGGTGCGTTTTCGGATGCCTCCGCTCGGGGTTTTTCCTCCTCGCTGGCTGCCGCCTCCCTGTCTTCCGGCGACTTCATGATCCCGTCCATGACAGATCTCAGTTCCTGCTCGAGGTTGTCGGATCCCTCATTCATGGCGATCGATGCAGACTCAGCTTCATCGACGTCTTGCGCTCTCGACTCTTCCCTGCCCCGCTGCGGTTCGGGAGAGGGGGGAGGAATCATATCTGCTTGCGCAGGAGGGGCTGTCTCATCTCCGGACTGCCGGATCATATGGATTCGTTTCATCAGCCCTGCGAGGTCCGCCTTCTCCTTCAGGGGCCTGCTCTCTGCTGTCTCGCTCGACTCCGTAGCCTCCTTCGGATTCTCATCGTCTTTTTTCAGCGTTCCGATGCGTTTCAATAAAGCGCTCAATCCTTCTCTTGGTTCGTCTTCGTTTGACATATTACCTTTCACCCTCCAATATCGATGACAGACTCTGCATAGGGATCTTTGAAATCCACCATGAATGTGTACATCTCCTGGGCGCGATCCATGATCACGCAGTCGTATCTGCCATTGAGGAGCCTGAAGCAGGCCCGGCCGTCCTCGGTAGTATTATCAGTACCGATGACCTGCCTGCCTTTCCGAATCGAGACCCGCATCCCGGACTGGACCACTCCATCACGCACGATGATCAGGCATAGCACACCCGGGCTCTGTCGTTTGCCCCCGATAGTCGGGAGATCTTCTGAAAGCCGTTTCTCCAGATGTATCTTATCAAATACCCTGCAACGTGAGGCAAGTGCACTGGCAATCGACGGATCTGTGGAGAAGAGCTCAAACCGGTCCCTGTCCTGAAGGTGATAGGCTGCTACTTCACCAAAAAGGGTGCCTTTGCTGTCAATCAGCATAACGCCCGCGGGATCGCCCTTTTCAAAGACGATGATAAACTTCTGGGATTTCTCGTCAGAGATCCCAACACCATATACTGATTGCGATTTTGCATGCTGGATGAGATCGCGATACGCGTAGTCCCCGATATATATCGAGGTGCCGAGCACTTCATCGATTATGCTACTTATATCCATGCATATCCGTATCCATCGGTCGAAAGACATTCTGTGAGTGCTTCCACTCCCCCTGGGGAGAACGTGCGCTCAGCAGTCTTGCGTACATTACTTCCGTACTAAGTTATAGTTAAGCATTTTGTTTTGCTGCAAATGAAAATTTTAATAGTAAACGGCAAAACATTCTAAAAACTTTAATTATACGAAATTAAAGTCAAAAAATACACATTCGGCAATGGACACGAAACATTCAAGAATGCCTGCACTCTTTTTATGGTGACGTAAGCCCTTAATCTCGAGATCATGCGGGCACAGACCAGGTAAATATGACCTAGGAATGCAAGCGCATAGCGTTCGTATCGGGGAACATGCTTCTTGATGACCTCGATCCAACTGAAGATCCGTTCTATTGCGCCCCGTTTCTGCTCGAGGTCTCGATCGGACCAGAGCGGTCGGCAGCGCTTTGGATGGTTCCGGCGGGGGGGATTGCGAGGAATGTTGCTATGGAATCCGCGGCTTCTCGTGTACAGCCGGATCGTCTGGGGATCGTAGGCTGCATCGGCCGAAATTGCTGCTGACTTCTCGTCCATGCCGGGACTCTCGAATGCCGCAACCGTTAGTTCAAGTAAGAATCGTGGATATTCGCCGGGGCGACTTTACAGGCCAGGAGGCTCTGCTGATCAAACAGGGCGCTGAGCTTGGTTCCGGTTCCCTTTTTGTGGCCGTCATACCCGACAACTCCCCCTTTTCTCGGGAATCGCCTTAGTATCGGTGAGGTCGTGGACGCGATCGAGCTTCTGAAGATCGGAGCCGGCTTGCAGAAGTTCAAGATCGCCTGATACGCACCCCGTTTGGAGAGCACGAGGCGGTACCGATGGATGGTCGACATGGTGCCATACTGCTCGGGACCAACGCTCCATGCGCATTCAGTGATAAGGACGTAGGAGATATCCGTGAGGAGCAGCATCCCTCACAGGCCGGAATATGTTCGGTTTCTGGGATGTAGATGCTTCTGGAGCATCACCCAGAGATCGACGTCGATCCCCCGAAATGCTATGACCGGGGCTCAGTGTCAGCAAGGATCTGGTACTTTTTTGGATGAACTCAGTAATAACTGAACGTTTCACGGAGGGCCTGCGTAAAAATATTGAACCATTCCCTGCCGTGAAGGCGCGAATAAGCTGCCTTCCGCACAGGCACTTTTTGTTACCGTGAACTGCCGCCAAAGAGGGTGCGTGCGAGGCGGTCGATGAAACCTTCCTTCACCCGTTCGGACTCCTCTTTGTACTCGTACCCCGCGAGCTCCGAAGCAATCCGCCGGAATGCTCGGGAGGACTCGGTCGTCGGATACTTTATCACGACCGGCGTCTTGTACGCAGCCGCCCGGCGGACATTGGGGTCTTCGGGGATCATATCGATGACACGGACGCCGAGGACATCCTCTACACTGTGGCGCCGCAGTTCCGTATTCTCCATGCCAGAGCGGTTAAGTATTGCACCGTAAACCCTCCCTCCCACCATCTCGGTCAGGATCTTGGTCTTGAGCGCATCCGCCATCGATGATAGCTCAGGATTGACCACCAGGATCACCTCATCCGCAATGGCGAGCGCTACCACCCCATCCTTGCTGATGCCCGCCGGGGCATCGATCAAGAGGAACTCGCATCGTCCGACCAGTTCACGCATGACATCCCGCATTCGCTCGGGATTGGAGTTCTGGAATCCCTGCAGGGATATACCGCTTGGGACAACTTTTACCCCGTTGGGACCTTCGTAGATGGCGTCGTCGATCTTGGCCTTGCCGGCAAGCACTTCGTGCAGGGTGATGGGAGCCCCTTCGAGACCCAGGATCAGTCCCATATTGGCCATCCCGATATCCGCGTCCAGTATATACGTCTCCTTCCCGAGCTGTGCAAGGGACGTACCGAGATTTACCGTCACGGTCGTCTTTCCTGTACCACCCTTGCCAGAAGCAACTGTATACGCTCTGATCATGAAACACCTTCTCACGAAATAACTGTATTAACGTCAATTAAGGTTTTAGCAATTCACATACTTATCTATTGCCGTTTGAAGATCAACAACCTTCTTTCTCTGTATCCTGCATAGTTTTCTTTACATTCTCTTTTTCAGCAACATCCACCATGAGATGTTCGAGATCCAGATCCTTGAGGAGGGTTGCCACATCCGCTTTAAACGAGTCCCTGAGGCCTTTTAGCGACTCGATTGACATGCGGTCAGAACCGCTATCTACGATGCCGGGTGTTTTCCAGGTCTGGCCGGTAGGGGGGCTGTTCGTCTGGGGCTGGCTCGACGCCCCTGTGGGGCTGGTGGATACTGTGCTCACCTTCACCTTTCGTCCCGGCATCCCCTTTGCTGCAACCGGTTTGATGACCGTAATCGATGGTTGAACTCTGGCCGCAGTCTCAAAGTGGTTCGGACCGACAAGGAACGGCTGATTGGCACTGACCGCTGCCTCCACCTGCTCGGGCGTGAGATCGATCAAGACAGC
>JAXDAH010000130.1:0-23254 GCA_034679905.1 Methanomicrobiales archaeon
GTCCCTGAAACTCGTCGTCGGGGTCCTGGTGGACGGCAACCTCGTCACGACGGGGACGATCGACATCACGAAGAATAATGCCGGCAAGGAAAATCCCTACTGGTTCCGGTATCCGGAAGACAAGAAGACACCAGGGGCACATACCGTCCAGTTCGGAATCGGGACAACGGACGATGTCGACGAGAAGAGCCGCGTCGTGAAGAACTGGTCGCAGGGCATGTCGGGCCCCTACCAGTTCACGCTGCAGTAACGGAAGCCGCCGCTACGACACCGGCATCTCGGGGGCAGAGCTCCGGGCCCCGGCATGCGCAGGATCGATGTTCCCGAGAAGCCGTGAACCGCGATCTCCGATCGCTGTTGGTGTGCGTTGTCAGCGCCCGATATGCCGCCGGAATCGAGATTGCCGGCACCGACCGCCGTCCTATCGTGAGCTCCGCACACGCGTGGTTCTCCGGCAGCCCGTCTCGATGGAGCGCGTGTGCCGTCCCCCGCTCCACCCGAACGGCGATCCGGGCCGGCACGTGCGGGGGCGCAGCCGGGATCGCGAGCGGAGACGGGACCGTCGCCCTGCTGTCCAGGCTGCGGGGAGGATCGGGATGGTTTGGCGGCGGAACCGTTTTATATTCCTTTTCCCATGTTACAGCTCACGGGAAGATGGCCACGCTCATCATCTGCACCTCGGTGCACCACGGGAACACTGACAAAGTGGCCGGCAGGCTGGCCGAAGTGCTGCAGGCGGATCTGGTGAAGACGGGGGATGCATTCGCGGATCTGATCGCACGCTACGATCTCGTCGGGTTCGGGTCCGGCATCTACTTCGGCAGACACCATGCGGAACTGCTGGCATTCGTGGAGAGTCTGCCTGCCCAGCAGGACAAACCAGCGTTCATCTTCTCCACCAGTGGCAGGGGAGGCGAGTCCGGGCACCGCACGCTTCGGGCCATGCTGATGGAGAAGGGTTTCCGCATCATCGGGCAGTTCGCCTGCAAGGGCTACGACACCTACTCCGTCTTCAAGCTCATCGGCGGCATCAACCGGGGAAGGCCGGACGAACAGGATCTGCAGGATGCGGCCCGGTTCGCGGAGAGCCTGATCCACCAGGCTGAGACTCTCCGACAGATCTGAACGGCGGTTGCAGGGCGATGGAGCGCGGTCATCCCAACCCGCCAGATCGAGGATGAATCAGGAGGACCATACCATGGCAATGGAATCGTCGGATACCATACCGCTGGACTGCCCTCACATGGAGACATGCCTGTCCAGACTGACGGAAGTCCAGAGGTCGGCACACGGGATAGACGGCAAGGTTCGGCAGCTGATCAGCATCGGCATCCAGACTGCCGCCGAGAACCATGCGGGGGTCCGCTACCACGCCGCCCTCGCCCGGGCGGAGGGTGCGACCCCGTCGGAGATCGTGGATGCGGTGATCGTCAACCTTCGGACGCAGGACCTCGTCCCGGTGCTGGAGTGCCTCCAGGCGGCCGTGGACGCCGTGGACGGACTGGAAGGCAGCCGGTAGGGAAACAGGATTTAAGCCTCCATGCGCGGGAAGGGGACGGCAGGCTGTCGTCGTATCTGTCGGAGGCGACAGGACCGCCGCCGATCGAGCCGGGGAACCTCATCCTGCCGCATCCGGCGCCCAGCCCAGCCTCTCGAAGAGCGGACGGCGGGCGTCCAGCGGGCGGGCGCCCCGACGCCGCGGCTGCACCACCAGAGTGACGGCGCTCGAGAGCGGCGTGATCGTGCTCTCGTCCTTGCAGATGCAGTAGTCCGGGTTGAACCGGCTCAGGGCCCGTGCGAACGCATCCACGATGGCTTCGCGGCTTTTCAAGTCCTTCCGGGGCAGCGCCATCAGATGCTCGAAGATGGAGACGTCGATGAGCGTGCTCGCGATCCAGTCGATCTCGCAGGAGTAGGCGAAGATCCAGGAGATGCGGGATCCCTTCACAGTCCTGACAAAGTCCGCGTAGTTGGCGCCGATATTGCACGAGCCGATCACGACCCCCTCGATGTTCGAGTACTGCGCGACCGACTTCACCTGGGTTAGCAGGGTCGAGAGCTGCATCCCGGTGTTGGACTTGAGCCCCCCTATCATCCGTGCATAGCCGTGGGCGGCGACGTAGAGGAAGAGCCGGTCCTCCCGCGTATGCGTCAGGTCGTCTTCGAGGGCCCGGCGAAACCCGCTCTTTTCGTAGAAGTTGGAGTAGTAGAGGTTGAAATCCCCCTTGTACTTCTCCAGACCCTCCAGAAACGGCAGGATAGATGGCCGCTTCGGTTTGTCCTTCGGCGTCCACCACGGCCCTTCCAGGACGAGCAGGGCGGTTCCCCCGGTCGGATTGCTCATACGGGAACTGATGCAATATCCTGAAGAATAACTTTTCGGCCCATCCCACCCCACATTGCGGTCCCGATAGGCGTGGTTGCGCCTCCTCCCCTGTATTTCTTCAGTGCAATACGATCCGGACAACTGATCCTCTCTATGCTCTGGAGAGCAAGGGCGGTGTATAGTCCGGGCTACTCCTGTGCTGAGCGGGATAGGGATAGTCCCTCCCTTCGAGGCTATCGCACTGCAGGGGGTGGGAGTTTGGGGGGAGGGGGCGGCACCCCCTCCCCCAATTGCCCCCTCGCCCACGGGTGCGATAAGATCTGTACATGGGTGCGAGGATCGGAGTGATATTGCATCCGTGCCCGGGTAGCGGATCGGATGTCATTCCTGCCAGAGTAAACAGATAACATCACTATTGGCTGAAGATCAAAGGATTGGCAGTGAAATTTTTATAAAATTACTTAATTTTATCTAAAGGTACATTAGAGACAGATAACGATAGGGAATATTATTAGAAGGGGGCTGATGGGGCTGATTGTAACCTCTTTACTTATAGATGAGGGTATGGTCCGAGTACTTCTATCCGGGGTATTCTGGGGAGGGGTCTACTTCTGTACAATGTTACCTGTAGGCCGAAAATACCTGGTACCAATCACTATCCTGGCCATTTTCGCTCTCTGGTTTCCGTATTCGATCATCTTTGGAATCCCTGCCCTGGTTCTGGGAGGTATCGCATCATTCATTTTTATGCAGATCGACAGAATTCACAGATGGTACTGGCATATTCCGATAGTTCTCGCGCTGTTTGCGAGTGGTTTGATAATTTATTATTCGATGAATCAAAACCTCGCGATCGCAGGACTTCCGATCGTCGGCACACTCATACTCTATCCTCTGGTGAGCGGGTTCATTCGCGGTGAGGGAAAGGAATCGATCATGTTTCTTGGCTCTTCTGCTGCGATATGTTCCGTATTTTCGTGGGGTTTTGCTGCTGCGTTTGGAGGGGGAAGGGAAACGACGTTGTCCGAGATCGATGCCCTGTTCATCCCGTATCTCGCAATGTTTCCTGGTTCAAGGTATATCATGGAGAGGTATGTGGAGATCCTATTCATAGCGTTGATTTTCCTCGGATGCATCATTCTCGCGGACTATCTGGGCAGGTCGCTCGAGACGTTGAAGAGCAGTATCGCGAATGAGACGAAGGAGACATAGCTCCCTACCACAGTTCGGTTTATCCTTCAGCGTCCACCATGGCCGTTCCAGGACGAGAAGGGTGGTTCCCGCGCCTGGACTGCTCATACTGGAACCTGATGCCATAGCCTGAAGAAGACCTTTTCCGCCCCCATTAAGTCGTTAAAAATTCCACCCGCGGATCGGACCCGAGCGGCGCTATCGAATACCGGAGAGGATGACGCGGAGATCCAGGTGCCGTTGAATCGGACTTTCTGTACGGGTCCGGAGGCGGCAGCCGCTCCTCCCTAGAGACAGTTCCGGCCGGATAGTCCAGCAGGAGAGGACCGCTGGCGCACGATCTGGCAATCGGCAGGCGGGAGAGTATGCCTCTTCAGCGTCTCTCACGGCAATCCCCGACAGAGACGGGTTCATCGACCATTTCCTTTGCGGTCCTGCACGACTGCATACGCGATATGATCGCCGCTCCTCAGGGATGGCGCACGGATAGGTTATCCACGACCTCGATCACGCCCCGGACCTGTATCGCCGCGTCCAGGGCGGCCCGGTACGCGGTTGCCGTCGGCAGCGTGCCCGAGAGCGTCACGACGCGGTCGTTCACCTCCACGTCCACGTCCCCGAGATCCACATCGGGATCCCGCTCGATGGCGACCACTACATCGGTCCGGATTGCCTGATCGGTGATCGCCTCGACGGGAAGCACCGTGATGGAGTTCTGAACCTCTGCAATCCCCGCGACGCCTCCGGCGAGATCTCCGGCGCGCTTCCGCTTCCAGAGCGCATCGACAAGCCCGTCCAGCCATGCGACGCCCTCGCGCACGGAGACGCGGATCTCCGAGCCCTGCAGGTCTGCGTCGGCGGCGATCCGCTGCTCGATGGCGTGTTCTACCGCTTGGTCGGTCTGCTGAAGGGGTGCCGTGCTGTCCGTCGTATCCATGGGCTATCCATGCACCGTCCTCTGCAAAAGGTTTGCCCCGCCATGGCCCGGGCCGATGGAGGTCTGCAGCCCGTGAACAGAGGCTCAGGGATCCTTCGACCGTTGCGGCAGGCCCTGTCGGGGCAGCGGGGAGGGCGGCATGGTCGGCAGCGCGGAATGCCGGGATGCAGCGGGAGGACCGTCGAGGGAGAGGCGATCGATGGGCACTCCTGCTATATAGCATCGCGTTCCACCGGTACGGATCAGGAGACTGCTCATGGCACCTGCCCTCTCCCGACCCCTGCTCCGCCGGATCGCCCTTCTGGTGCTGGTCGCCGTTCTGGGGATATACATCGTCCTGCCGCTGGCGTTCGGCATCTACGCCGTCCTGCCGACCCGTGCACCCGTGGGTGCGCCTCCGGACGGATTCGAAGAGGTTTCGCTCACCACGGACGACGGCGTCGCCCTGAAGGCGTGGTATGCACCCCTGCAGAACGGCGCCGCGATCATCCTCGTGCACGGGGCGGGGAGTTCGCGGGAAGAGGTGCGCAGCCACGCCCGGATGCTCGTCCGCCACGGCTACGGCGTGCTGGCGCCGGACCTGCGGGGACATGGCGAGAGCGGGGGTGCGACCAACCGCTTCGGATGGCAGGGAATACGGGACGTGGGAGCTGCCGTCCGGTTCCTGGAGGCGCAGGACGATGCCGGGGCGATCGGCGGCATGGGCCTGTCGCTCGGCGGCGAGGTGCTCCTCGGGGCGGCGTCGGCATTCCCGCAGGTGGCGGCAATCGTCGCTGACGGCGCGACGCAGCGCTCCGTCGAGGAACTGCACGCCCTGGAGTCGGAGCGGCCTCTCCACCGCAGTCTCGTCACGCAGGCGATGTACGCAGCCGTGCAGGCCCTCAGCGGTACGGAACCTCCAAAACCGCTCCTGGATTCCATGGTCGAGGCGGAGTCGACCGAGTTCCTGCTGATCGCGGGCGGCAATATGCCCAGGGAGATCTCCTACGGCGATCTCTTCGTACGGACCGTCGGCGGGCACGCAGAGCTCTGGATCGTGCCGGACGCCGGGCACACGGAGGCGTTCGGCCGGTACCCCGACGAATACGAGCGGAGAACGGTCGCGTTCTTCGACGCGAGTCTGCTCGGCAGAGCAGACGGGGGAGCCTGACCGCCGATCCTGTGTGCATCGGCGATATCCCGGCAGGCGTGAGAGGCTGCACCCCCACCTCTGTGCCTTTCGAGATCCCCCCCTTGTCCTGTGCTCGAGTTCACTCGCAGGCCATTCTGGATGGAGGAGATCCGCCCTCTCTCCGTCCTGCAGACTCGCCAGGCGGGTGCCCCGCGGATCGCATTCGATACACGGGCTCTGATTCCTCCAGACAGGAGAGGTCGCTCCACCCTCCAGCAGCTCCTGCCTTGGCTGCAATTTCGAGTTCGGTCGACAGCTCACGTGTGTGTCGGGCGGGAAAGAGCGGCTGTGCTGACACGGCGGGCGGAAAAGGGACTATCCATCGAGTTAGAAGAATGGAAGTTGAACTTTAGGCCAGGGCCGAGATTCGAACCCGGGTCGGGGGATCCACAGTCCCCTAGGATAACCACTACCCTACCCTGGCAGAATAACCTTATTATTTTTGTATGCGCACGTGATTAAAGTATCTCTCCTCCGCACGGGCGGGATCCGGGAGAACGGGAGCGGCCGGGACAGTCGCATGGCATCCCGTGTCCTTCCGACCGGCCGGGCATATCGGATCTTCGCACGCCGACGATGCCATCCATGGCAGAACACCGTCTCTGATGTGTAGGAGACGGGCTCCCATGGAGCGTCCAGCCGTCAGCATTGCCTGCAGAGTTCTGTTCTGAAAGAAATAGAAGAGGAGAACTCCATCCCGGGAGAGGCAGCCCGGCGCCTGTCGAAATAGGTGTTCAGGGAGGGTCCGAAAATCCCTCCTCCTGCAGTGCGATAGCCTCGAGGGGAAGGATGCCCGTCGCCCGTGCCCCGATTCATCTCCATCTGTCATCCTCGTATGCACGCTTTTTACCAGAAACCCCGCTTACCGTCTTCTCTTGCTCTGTCCACGGATATCGGAGTTATCATCCCTGCCGCATATCATCGGCGTATTCCTGCGAATCTCTACCAGTTATACCCTTTGTGCTGGACCACGCAATCACTTCTGCAGAACTCCGCAGGAGTGCCCTTCTTCCGTCTGCCCTATCAGCGGGAAAGGTGCAGGGCAAAGGAGCCACATATAAGAGTTACAACGCGTTGGATGTCGGTAGTTTTCACCATCAGCGGATGAATCAACACACGCTGCCACGGGTAAGAATCATATCAATGGTATTTAAAAAAATTTTAAAATCAGGCCAAAAGAGTGCTGAGGAAATATAATCCACACGGATTCTTTCCTACTGTTTTTTAAAAAGAGTGTGCGTTCAGGTTTAAGTACGGAACATCAAAGCAACAACCCGAAACGTTGAGGCTGTGATATTTAAAACCGTTTATCTACTACAGTCACCAAGGGTATATTCCAGTTATTACACAACGAAGTAAAAGGAGTTTTTTGCATTGGACATCCCACGTATCTTCAACATTACCGAAAGTGCTCACCGCATCCATAATCCGTTCACACCAGAAAATCTCGCCACTCTCGGCGCAGCGTTGCACCAGGAACCGGGGGCTCGTGTGCTCGACCTCGGCAGCGGTTCGGGCGAGATGCTCTGCACCTGGGCACGCGATTACGGAATCGTCGGCGTCGGCATCGACATGAGCCAGTTGTTCACTGAGCAGGCGAAACTCCGCGCTGAAGAACTCGGAGTCGCCGATCGTGTCGAGTTCATCCACGGCGACGCTGTCGGCTACGTCGCCGACGAAAAGGTCGGTGTGGCAGCCTGTCTCGGTGCCACGTGGATCGGTGGGGGAATCGCCGGCACCATCGAGCTTCTGGCGAAGAGTCTCCGCTCCGGAGGAATCATCCTCATCGGCGAGCCCTACTGGCGGCAGTTACCACCGACGGAAGACGTTGCCAGGGGATGCTCTGCCAATTCTATCTCCGACTTTCTCATGCTTCCCGAACTTCTCGCGTCTTTTAGCGACCTCGACTACGACGTTGTGGAAATGGTTCTGGCCGACCAGGAAGGCTGGGATAGGTACGAAGCGGCCAAGTGGCTCACCATGCGCCGATGGCTCGAAGCGAATCCCGACGACGACTTCGCGAAAGAAGTTAGAGCCAAACTGACTCTGGAACCAAAACGCTACGCCGCGAACACGCGTGAATACCTTGGATGGGGTGTGTTCGCGCTGATGGCGCGGTGATGTGAGGCAGATGGGATATTCGACGGATTGTCAACGGCCGGGGCGGCTGAGCTACACTCGGTGACTCGTAGAAGTGTGAGTTCACGGTTAACTACGGAACACCCATGCAACAACCCGAAACGTTGAGGCTGTGGGGGGATATATAAAACTCTAATCCAGGCCAGCCCCAATTGTTCGTTGTCAATGGTTGAGGGAAACGGGGCTGCGGCTGAATGCAATCTTCCTGTCAGGATCGTACACGTGCAATAAAATTACCCGTCCCTGCCTATCCAATCGTGACCGTGCGGGTCGAGGACGCCAGCTGGACGCCGTCCCGAACCAGCGTTGCACTGATCGTGTACTCGCCGGCGTACAATCCGGCGCAGACGGAGCAGACCGGCAGGGTGTAATCGACGACAAAACTGTTCCGCCCCGCCTGCAGGGTGACGTTCTGCTCCTGGAAGAGCCTCATCCGCCCGTAGTGGTCCTCGATTCCCTCCACCCTGAGAACAGCTCCGTCGAGGTGGCCCGTGGCGCTGACATCGACGGTGATCCGCGCCGTGTCCTGGGAGTGGTAGACCTCTTTATCGGTTGCCAGGGAGACGATGCTCGCCGTTGCGGTCTGCCCTCCGCCCGGGAGCATGAAGGCGACTGCGGATGCGGCCCCGAGAAGAACGATGAGTGCGACGGTTACGATGACAATGCGATCCTGCATGAACAATATAAAATGGAAGAGATAAAAGGTCTACTGTTATCGCTACATCTGTACTTTCTGGAGGCGTGATTGTTCAATCCCACTCCTCCGGGATGTTTGAAATGGCACATAATTGGGCCATGTACCCTGCGAAGGGGGGCTCCGTGTGGCTCCGGGTGCAGTGCTCTCGGAGAGCGAAATGCAGGGGTGGAGCACATTCTTCGTGTTTCATTCCTTTTTTGCATTTGTTATAAGGAGTACGCAGTATATCAGCCACCTCCTGTTACATGAAAAAAATCTAGAAATCCGTTCCGCCTGGGCGTTTTAAGGCTGTCCAACTTGTCCCCACCCCCGGCTGACCTATACTCTTTCGGGAGTCATTTTTAAATGGATTGCTGCCCACTAAGCTACCACGGATAACCCGTGCCGGAAGGACTTTACGGTTAGCAATAATGACGGTGCGGTAGATGGGGGAGCATCATGGCAGAGAAGGCAGTAGAGCAGGCAAAGATCCGGACACCCATAGTGGCTGTCCTCGGCCACGTGGATCACGGGAAGACGACGCTCCTGGACAAGATCCGGGGATCCTCCGTGGTCTCCACCGAGGCCGGGGCGATCACCCAGCACATCGGTGCCACCGTGGTGCCGCTGGACACCATCCAGAAGATGAGCGGCGGTTTTGCAGCTGCCGGCATCAACGTGCCCGGGCTCCTCTTCATCGACACCCCGGGTCACCACGCGTTTACCACGCTCCGCGCCCGCGGCGGGGCCCTGGCCGACCTGGCGATTCTTGTGGTGGACATCAACGAGGGCTTCCAGCCGCAGACGATCGAAGCCCTGCAGATCCTTCGTAGCTACAGGACGCCCTTTGTGGTCGCCGCCACCAAGATCGACCGGGTGCACGGCTGGAGAGTGCACCCGGGTGCGGCCTTCCAGAATACCTTTTCGAAGCAGGGAGAGCGGTCCCAGAGCGTCTTCGAGACCAGACTCTACGAGCTGGTGGGGAGGCTCTCCGAGATCGGGTTCAACTCCGACCGCTACGACCGCGTGCGGGACTTCCAGCGGACCATCGCCATCGTGCCGGTGAGCGGCGTCACCGGAGAGGGTATCCCCGATCTCCTGATGGTGCTCGTAGGGCTGGCGCAGCGGTTTCTCGCGCAGGATCTCCACTACAGTGCCGAAGGGCCCGGTGCCGGCACCGTGCTCGAGGTGAAGGAGGAGCGGGGTCTCGGGACCACTCTCGATGTGATCCTCTACGACGGCACCGTATCGGTCGGGGACGACATCGCGATGGCCTCGCGGGACGGCATCATCGAGACCAAGGTCCGCTCCCTCCTGATGCCGTCGCCCTTGAAGGAGATTCGTATCGAAGAACGCTTCAATCGCGTGCGGTCGGTCACCGCCGCCGCGGGTATCAAGGTGTCCGCCCCGAACCTGGAAGGAGTGATCGCGGGCTCGCCTCTGCGGGTGGTGGGGAGGGACCGCGACAGCGCCATCGAGGCGGTCCGGCGGGAGATGGAGGAGGTCCATATCCCGCTCTCCGAAGAGGGGATCATGATCAAGGCCGATACCATCGGCGCCCTCGAAGCGCTCTCCAAGGAGCTGCAGGACCGCCAGATCGGGGTGATGAAGGCAGAGGTCGGGCCGGTGAGCCGGCACGACGTGGTCGAGGTCGGCACCCTCAAAGATCCGTTCCACTCTGTTATCCTGAGCTTCAACGCGCCGATCCTGCCCGATGCGACCGTTCTCCTGAAAGAGGCGGGCTATGCGCACGTGCGGGTGTTCGAGGGCGGGATCATCTATCGCCTGATCGACGAGTACATCCTGTGGAGGGAGGAGAAGAAGCGGGAGATCGATGCCAGGAAGTTCGAGCAGGTCATCCTGCCCGCGAAGATCACGCTCCTCCCCCACTGCGTCTTCCGCACCAACAACCCGGCCGTGGTCGGCGTGCGGGTGCTCGGCGGACGGCTCACCACGAATATCACCCTGATCGATCAGAAGGGTAAACCGATAGGCCACCTGAAGAGCATGCAGCTCCGCGGAGAGTCCATCCACGAGGCAGACGCCGGCCAGGAGGTGGCCATCTCCATCGAGGGGCCCACCGTCGGACGGCAGCTCAACGTGAACGATACCCTCTATGCCGACATCCCCGAACGCCATGCCAAAGTGCTCGAGCACGAGATGCTGCCCAACCTGAACCCGAGCATGCAGGACATCCTGGAGGAGTTCCTGCGCCTGAAGAGGAAGTCCGATCCATTCTGGGGGAAGTAAGCATTTAATAAGCCTCTCATCCAATGTATTAGACACTTCTATTCGGAGATGAGACAATGGCAGAGTTCAAGATCGTTGTATCCGATCCCAGGACAGGGCGTGCGTATAACCTCAACGTGAGCGGCGGACAGGCAGGCGTCTTCGTCGGCCGCAAGATCGGGGACGAGATCGACATGGGCCCTCTCGGCATGCCGGGATACAGCCTGAAGATCACCGGCGGCACGGACCGCATCGGGACACCGGCCCGCAGAGATCTGCCGGGAATGGGCCGCAGGAGGCTCCTCCTCGCCATCGGCTCCGGCTACCACCCGAAGAACGATGGCGTGCGGAGGAGGAAGAGCATCCGGGGGAACGAGATCAACGCAGACTTTGTCCAGATCAACGCACGGATCGAAAAATACGGCGATAAGGCGCTCGAGACCTATTTCGAGAAGCCAGAAGAGGCAAAGGAAGGCGCAGCCGCCTGAAATATACCTACTCGCTCTTTTCTTTAACGACCGCTTTCGTCAGCCGCTCCCGGAGATCCGCAAACGGTACCCCGTACTTCTTGGCGAGCAGGATCGCCGCGGCCTCCGCTCGGAGTTTGCCGTCGAAGTCGGTCTCCACGATCCGGTTCATCTCCGCGGCCACGTCCGTGGGCGAACGGCCCGCAACGGATGCGATCCGAAAGAGCAGCTCCTGGGCAGGTTCGTCCTCTTCCAGGATGGCGGATGTAGGTTTGAAGCCCAGAGGAATGGCCACCTCGGACGGGTTGAACTGCGGGCGGAGGACGCCCCCGCTGTAGTCGATCAGGCCGGCCGCCTTCGCCCTCTCGATGAGCCGATCCGCCTGGTCGCGGTTCATCCACTTCTTCTCGATGGCGATGTAAAAGATGAACTCTGCCTTCTGCAGCTTGTCCTTCCGGGTGTGCTTGAACGGGGCTGCTACCGTCGCGATCAGGCTCACGCGCAGGCACCCGCGAGCAGCTTCTTGAGGTCTATCGCATCCATCGGACCGACTCTGCCATCCTTTACCACGACGCATTCCGAGACCGAGCCCCGATCGGTCACTCGGAGGAAGAAGTTGCTCTGCGATGCCGGCACCCTCCCGTCCGGTTTCAGGTAGGTGTCCTGCACGGAGAGGCGGTAGTCGATCGCCTCGCTGGCGTGGTTTTCGAACGACGGAACCTGGTCCAGGGGTTCAAAGCCCGTCTTGCCCGTCGCTACCTGCACCACCACACTCCGCTTGACCAGATCGGAGCCCTGCCGCTCCGTCGTATGGCCGTTGTGCAGCTCCCGCAGACAGGCGAGCACGTCGCGGAACGGACGGTTGATCTCAAACTCCAGATCGATGACGTTCGGAAACCGATGGTAGATTCTGCGCATCAGTAGACTATAAGCGCTGCCGGGAGTAAAAAAGATGCGATGTTTTATTGGAGCAGGATCGCGTTCACGACGCCATCCTGACTGGGCCGGCTGACGATGCGTGCATTGCCGAGCTCGGTCTTGATGATGGCCCCTTTGGTTAGCGTGTTCCTTCGTACAAAGTTAGGATTGGCTCTGTTCTCTACCACGGTCTCGATCTTGGCTCTCTTTGTCTCACCGGTGGAGGGGTTGGATACACTGGCGTACTCCGCACGCAGAGCCCGCACCTTGTGGTTGCCCCCCTGGGAGCGGATCACCCTGACTCGCTCCTCGCCGATAGTCGTCTCGGCGGATGCCCTTCCGATCTCGAATCTCCTCTTTGCCCGGAGAGGTCTGTACCTCCCCCCTGTCGCCTTGCGTATCGATCTGCCTTGCCAGAGCATGTATACACCTTTTATTTCAGTATTCCCCGGCAGGAGCCGCGAGGAGCGTCAATCTCCCGTCGAATCCGCCTGCGGAAATATCGATGCCATATAATGTGCGCTGACGTTTTATATAAAATCTCCCAGATTGCAGACAAGGCGGCCGGCTCCCCGGATGCGTGACCTCCCCCACCAGACGCTGTGCATGCCCGCGGTATCCGCAACCGCAAGGAACTGTGGAGGAGACCCTCTGTTTTGGAAGAATCCGACGAGGGGGCACGGATCGGCTCCGGCATCGGAACGGTATCGGCAGGGGTTCAGGATGGAGGTACCTCCCGACCTGCGCCTCCCCAACCCGTTCGGCTCCGGCGGAGAACTATTAATAGTACCTCTCTCCATCAGGGGAGCACGATGGAGGCGGAATCTCGGGTGCGCTCTGTGGGAATCGGGCTTCAGCGGAGCATCCGCATCGGGTGTACGGAATCGAAGGTCGATTACCGCTGAACACAGATTCGGCCACCTTGGCGAGCCGGAACGATACCTTCGGGCACTGTCTCCCGCAGCCTTCCGATCGGGAGTGATTGAAGGCAGAAGAGGGCGTTCGTGCAGCAGAGAGCAGGGGAGGGATATACGATCGTGAGCGTTGCTTTGAGGACGCCTATGTGCGATAGCCGGAGATCCCTACCCGATCTCACGGATGCCGGCTCGACAGTTGCAGGTCCATCGGAGGCGGAGCGGGTAGACGAAGATCCCGTCACGGTTGCCATAATCGTCAGTGCCGGCAACCCTGCCGCTCCGGAAGCGACTGTATCTCTTCTCCCCATTTCAGACGCTCACTCCCCTGCGGAGCGCGATGAAACCGCCACAGCTGGAATCCCCCGGGGAAGAGGAACCAGAAGAGAACGGACTGCCGATGCGGTCCCTGGAATAGGGTTCGCAGCGGAAGGACGGGGCCCCTGTACAATCCATCGGGGAACCGCCACCGGCAGCGGGCGGCTGGATACTCGCAGGGCCCCGGACGACCGTTGCAGGTGCGGCGGGATAGCTGGAGAATATCGTTGTGATCGGCGCCGGGAGAGCCGGCGCAATCGAAGAACCGACACTCCCTATCATTCCAGAGACGGGGTCGTGGCAATGTGAAGAGAATTCCCGATACACGGAGCACGGTGGCAGGATACCGCTGTCGAGACGGGGCCATGCGGGTGGGTGCTCTTTTTCCCAGGGCTATTGAGAATCCCCGACGGGATGGCGGGCAGTCGACCGCTGCCGATATCCTGGATCTGCTGGAAGAGGAGGATCCTCGCCTTCAGAATGCAATGCACTGCGTGCAGTGCGGAGCCTGCACCCCCTTCTGTCCTGCCGCTCTGGACGATGCAAACGATCCGGGAGGCGGCTACCTGCCCCGAATGATCACGGCACCCATTCGGTCTGGAGCACCCACGACCGCCCCTATCGATGCGTGCGTCCAGTGCTATACCTGTCATACGATCTGCCAGAGGGGGGTCAGCGTTGGCGGCATCGTCAACGCGCTGTACGAACGGAGAGGAGAAGGTGGGCGGATCGGTAGACTGCTCGCATCGGATGGGATGCTGCCACCGCGAGCGTTCCTGCCCTTCTACACCCGCGGTCTGGATGTGTGCAACTACATCTGGAACCGGTGGCGGCACCAGAGGAGAATCGAACCTGAAAGCATCCGCGATCAGCGGCGCTTGTTGGCTCTCCGGCAACCCGCACGGCTGCTTCCCGGGGTGAGGGAACAGGAACCGCAGCGTGGTGCCGACGTCGAGAACGTCTTTCTGCTGCAGAGTTGCTGCAACTTCAATTTCCCCGGAATCCCGTCGTCGGGGAGGTATCTGCTGGACGTGCTGGGCATCGAACATACCGAATCACAGGAGCAGACATGTTGCGGAGGGGCCCCCTACTTCCTGGGTGAACTGGGATACGCCCAGAAGACACTCCTTTCAGCCCGGAACCTGGCCGTGATCGAGGATAGCCTGGAGCATCCGGCAGCAATCCAGATCGCCACCCTATGTCCGACCTGTTTTGAGAGTTACATCGATCTAAAAGCGACTCTGTCCGTACCTGCGAACCTCTCATGGATCGAGGGGCACCTCGATGGAGTCGGTTACCGGCTGGACGGCAACGTCAGTCTGGATATCATGCATATCGTGGAAGTGATAAAAAGACGCCGGGACGTGCTGAGAAAGTCCATTGCTGTGCCGCTATGTGGGCTGACGGTGAATGTGCACTCGAGCTGCCATTATAAAAAAGTGCGAGGAAGCAACGCGGGAGTCTCCGCGCTGACGGACCTGGTGAGGCTGACAGGGGCGAAGGTGGGGGCATCCACCCTCCAGCCATACTGCTGCGGCGGCATCAAGAATATGTTCGATCGGTATAGCCGGGGCGAGCGGGACAGTCCATCTCTGCTGAACCGGGAGAAGGTGGACGACTTCGAGAGAAGCAGGGCCGACGCGATGGTCGTGGACTGTCCGGGATGCCAGCTGGTCTTTGACCAGCTGGGGATCCCGGTCATTCATATTGCACAACTGATCGGACTGGCCACGGGCAGCCATCCGAGAAGAGGGTGCGGGCTTCATCACCACCTCTCCCCCGTGGAGCAGATCCTCGATAAGGTGGACAGGGGATGACGCTGCCGCCAGCAGGGAGGCGCGGTCCCTTCAGGGGCGGAGACCATGAGAAATACCATGCCGCAGGCCCGCTGCCGCCCCGGTTCGTCGTCCAACTGGCCTGAACGCAGGAATCCTGTATCGGCACACGCAGGACGGCGGCGGATCACGCCAGGATCGCGTCCGCCAGAGGCTCGACACCCTCGCCGCTCTTCAGGTTGGTGCGGAAGACCTGGATCGCCGGATTGTAGCGGCGCATATCCCCCTCCATCCGATCGAGGTTGGCGCCCACCAGTGGAGCCAGGTCGATCTTGTTGATTACGCCGATAGTGCAGTCACGGAACATCATCGGATGCTTGTTCACCACATCGTCCCCCTCGGTCGAACTGACCACGACGATCCGCTTCTCCGCACCCAGCTTGAAGTCGGTGGGGCAGATCATGTTGCCCACGTTCTCGATGAACAGGATGTCGATCTCCGGGAGCGGCAGATCTTCGAGGGCATGCTCTACGATATGCGCATCCAGGTGGCACTCTTTGCCCGTATTCGCATTGACGGCCGGGATCCCGAGCGACCGCAGCCGCTGAAAATCGTCGTCTCCATAGACGTCACCGGCTATCGCACCCGTACGAAGCCCCCGGGCCTGGAGCCGGGGGAAGAGCCTCTCGATGAGTGCGGTCTTGCCGGATCCGATCGCCCCCAGCAGATCGAATGCCCGCACGCCGTGGCTCTTCAAACGATCGGCGTTCGTCCGGGCAATCCGATTATTGACCTCGTAGATATCCTTTTCGATCTGGACATCGATGTGGTGCATACCGTACTATTGCGCATGAATCGGTTTATAGGTTCACCGCACCCAGAGTACACCGATGAAGGAGGATATGCACGGGGCGCGCATCCTGTACCCCTGCTATTTCGATAGTGCGCTCGCGCGTTCGGAAGGGAGGCGGGTGCCCCGCTCGAGGGGTGTGAAGGGACCAACGCTCGGGGATCTCGAGAAGGCTGTAAAGAAGTGCCGACTGAAGTACCAGGTCGAACAGAAGTCCCACCCCGCACACTGGACCCGCCGCGAGGGGCGGCTGATCGTCGTCTGGAGCGAAGGGAAGGAGGCGCTGCTCCAGAAAATAGCCCGCTGCCTCGAGGGAAAGCGATGAGCGGCCAGTATGACCTGCATACGCACACCACCCTCTCCGACGGCGAGATGCTCCCCATCGAACTCATCCGCCGGGCTGCCGTCCTCGGCTACACGACCCTTGCCATCACCGATCATGTGGACACCTCCAACCTCTCCTTCGTGATCCGGGCGCTGTCTGATGTACGGGAGCTCGCTGCCGAATGCGGGGTGCAGCTCCTGGCCGGCGTGGAGATCACCCATGTCCCGCCGCCCTTCATACCGCTCCTGGCACGGCGCGCCAGAGTCGAGGGTGCCGATCTGGTGGTGGTGCACGGGGAGACCCTGGTGGAGCCCGTGGCGCCGGGAACCAACCATGCGGCCTGCAGCACGCCGGATGTCGACATCCTGGCGCACCCCGGGCTGATCACGGCAGACGACGCACGCCTCGCCGCCGAACATCAGGTCGCCCTGGAGATCACGTCCCGCGGGGGGCATAACCGCGCCAACGGCCATGTGGTCCGCATCGCGCGCGAGGCAGGATGCACGCTTGTGGTGAACTCCGATACGCACGCTCCCTCGGATCTCCTGGACGAGCGCGCGCGAAGAGGGGTTGCGATCGGTGCCGGGCTGGTGGATCCGGAAGTGCACAGCGCACTATCTTTAAATATCGATAGGCTCTTCCAAAAGCGAGACTAATATTTATATTTTGACGATAAATTTATATACTAGTAAAGTTCATATATAAATATCGTTTCAAACGGCAGACTTCTCGAGAGGTTATGCGGTGAGACTTGTTGGTCGCGTTCTGAGTATATGTGGAACCCGCACGATACTCGTTCGACTCAACGCTGCGCAACTGCCCCGCCTTTACAGCGAAGTGATCGACAGACGCATGAAACCTGTGGGAAGACTGGTGGATGTATTCGGAAACATCTCTGCCCCGTATGCTGCAATACAGTGCTACAAACCGTGCAGTGTGCCGGTCGGTGAGAAGTTGTTTGCAAAATAGCTGGTGAATACAATGCAAGAAATGGAGAAAGTCAAGATCCTGCAGAGCGAGCGGGAAGCCCTCCGCAAACGCCAGAAGCAGGCAAAAGAAGTTGAGAGAAAGAGCGAGGAGTTTGGCGAGACCGTATGCCCCGAGTGCGGCAGCCGCCAGCTCGTCCAGGACTACGAGCGTGCGGAGCTCGTCTGCCAGAACTGCGGTCTCGTGATCGACCAGGACTTCATCGACCGCGGCCCCGAGTGGCGGGCATTCGACCACGACCAGAGGATCAAGCGGTCCCGGGTCGGGGCGCCGATGACCTTCACCATCCATGACAAGGGACTCTCCACCATGATCGACTGGCGGAACCGGGACTCCTACGGACGGGCGATCAGCAGCAAGAACCGTGCGCAGCTCTACCGCCTGCGGAAGTGGCAGCGTCGGATCCGTGTCTCCAACGCGACGGAGCGGAACCTGGCCTTCGCGCTCTCCGAGCTGGACCGGATGGCGTCCGCCCTCGGTCTGCCCCGGAACGTGCGCGAAACTGCCGCCGTCATCTACCGGGACGCCGTGGACAAGAACCTGATCCGCGGGCGGAGCATCGAGGGGGTGGCAGCCGCCGCCCTGTATGCCGCCTGCCGGCAGTGCAGCGTGCCCCGCACGCTGGACGAGATCGCCGAGGTCTCGCGGGTGTCGAGAAAAGAGATCGGCCGCACCTACCGCTTCATCTCCCGCGAACTGGGCCTGAAGCTCCTGCCGACGTCCCCGATCGACTACGTGCCGCGCTTCTGCTCCGGACTCGGGCTGAAAGGCGAGGTGCAGAGCCGGGCGGTGGAGATCCTGCGCCAGGCCGGCGAGCGCGAGCTGACCAGCGGACGCGGTCCGACCGGTGTCGCCGCCGCGGCCATCTACATCTCCTCCATCCTGGGCGGAGAGCGGCGCACGCAGCGCGAGGTCGCCGAGGTCGCCGGTGTGACCGAGGTCACGATCCGGAACCGCTACAAGGAACTGGCCGAGAAGCTCGACATCGAGATCATCCTCTAACTTTTTTGGCTGCCCCCCGGGGATGCTGTCCCCGGCTCCTCCTCCGGTTCGAGGATCAGTAACAACTATATTCCTACGGCAGAAAATTAGTACGCCGGGCCGATAGTCCAGTGGTAGAACGTTCGGTTCGCATCCGAAAGGCCGCGGGTTCAATTCCCGCTCGGTCCACTTCATTTTCTTTTTTTTTTGGAGTTCCCCGGATCGCTCCGCATGCAGGGTGCACGGGAAGGACAGGATCTGACGAGGGACCCTTGCATGCTCCCGCCGGGAACATTCCAGGTCGGTGCCGTTCGCCTCGCAGTGAAATAGGGCTGAAGCGGCCTTTTTGCCTGGGATGTACAGGTAGAGGATTATATCAACAGGAATTCGCCATTGTCCGCTCAGACCCGATCCGCGATGCCGGACCCTGGAGAGACTCCCGTGTATCCTGAACCCTGCCGGCGATCCAGATAGGCCCGCGTTCGGGAAAGCGGTATTCTGCCAATAAAAAGGCTTGACCCCCCGCGGCAGCAGGAACCGCGGATTGACCCCCTACAGCACCAACGATATTATCGCCAGTATGATGAATATGATGACCAGCCATTTCGCGACCGACCAGGACATACCCGCAACGCCGCGTGCTCCGAGCACCGCAGCGATGATTGCCAGGATGAAGAACAATATCGCCAGTTCGAGAATTACCATCTTCTATACCCCCTTCGGCTCGTTCAACCGATAGACTCCCTGATCCAGTGTTGCTATTTATAGCTTTTCCACTCCCCGTGTATTATTCGCCACGAAGAATCCCCGAAAGGAACCCTCCCGCATTCGCCGGGCACTACAAGCGGCATCCGGAAGGTCGAGGCATGATTTGCGCCGACTTGAGCATTTTCATACCTGAAAAATCCGTAAAACCGTGGCTAAAACTGGATGCCCGCGAATCGATCCGGAGCCGATGAACGGATCGCATGCTCCCATTCAGTCGGAAGCATTCCAGCGGTGTTGATACCCCCTCTTCTCGAGCGCACACCCATCGGCGACTACATCCGGCTCCGATGTCACCGTACCGATGCAGTAGCATTCGATGCCTTCGATCGGCATCCGCTCCGGCGGGATCGTGAAGAGCAACTGGTAGTCGCCCCCCCCATAGAGGGCCAGATCCCTCGCCAGAGCGGCAGGGACACCCTCCGGCAATGGCAGCCGGTCCAGGTCGACACGGTAGCCGCAGCCGTTCACCTCCCGCAGATCGTAGAGGGAGAGGGCAAGACCGTCGCTGACGTCCATCATCGACGTGGCGCCCGCCCGGGCGATCGCCCGCCCCTCGGCGACCCGGGGCTGGGGCTCAAAAAGGGCGAGTTCATGCTGGGTGTAGCCCAGCAGCGCCGCTTCCGCCCTGCCGGGAATGCCGCTGATGCAGATGCAATCCCCCACACGCGAGCCCCGCCGCCGCACCAGGTAGCGGGGTTCGACGAGCCCCAGCCCGGCAGTCACGATCGTCAGCTCCACGTGGAAGTCGATGTCGCCGCCGACGACCTCGGCGCCGAACCGCCCGCAGCAGTCCCGCACCCCCTGCATGATCGGGCGGAGGCGCTCGGAGCGGTCCAGGCCGACCGCCGCGAGCAGATACCAGGGGCTCGCCCCCATGCTGGCGATGTCGCTGATGGTGACGGCCGCAGCCATCCAGCCCCGCTGCCAGTCCGTCATGCCGGCGGGGAAGTCCGTCGTCTCGTGCACCATGTCCGTGGTGGCCACAAGGCAGGCATCCCCGCAGGGGAGGACCGCACAGTCGTCCTCTGTATGCTCGGTCCCGACGATATCCCGGATCGACGCCAGCAGCGTGCGGTCATCCACTGCGTCGCGCCTCCTTCTCCCGCTCGCTGCGGTACTCCTTGAAGATGTAGTCGAGCATCGCCGTCTTCTTCTCGCGCTCGCGCCGCTTCTGGCGTTCGTCCCACTCCTGCAGGGCGTCCGAGAGCCGCTTTCTGTCGACAATCCCCACCTTCCCCCGGATCTGCGTTGCGAGAGCGCGATCGCTCAGCAGCGGCAGCTGGAATTCCTGGAAGATGGCGCAGAGCTGGGGGTCCGTCTGCTGCAGGGAGGCGTCCCCCACGATCAGCGCCTCGATACCGGCGTCGGACAGATCCTTCACCACGCTCCTCCCCCAGCCGTCCGTTCTGATCACGTACAGGACATCGCCGTCCTGGATGCCGAGCTCGGCGGCGAGCTGGCGTATGCCGTCCCGGGTGAGCGAGGGGAGCACCTTCACCGCCACCGCGTCGCTGTCCCGCCGGATCTCGGTCACCTCCTTCATCCGCGCCAGACGCTTCCGCAGGCTGCGGTTGTGCTTCTCCTCCTGCCGCAGCCGGGCCTTCAGGCCCTGGACGATTGCATCCTGCCGCACGAGCTCCTCGTCCTTCTTCCGCTTCCGCTCGGCTGCAGATCGCTCCCGCCGGATCTGCTTCCGGAGCCGTGCGATCTCCGCATCCTTCTCCTGCAGCTCTTCCTGCAGCTCCTGCACGAATCCCCGCAGGCGCTTCACCATCCCGTCGAGGAGGATCAGCCGTTCGTCCGTCTTCTGCTCGGTGACGACAGGCGGGGCCTGCTCCTCCGGCGGGGCCGCAGAGGCGCCCATCTCCTCGAGCACCTGATCGATGGGCTGGCCCCGGATCACGCCGGCCCGCACCTCGTCCAGATCGTAGCCCGGAGGCACTCTCTTCATCACGTTCTGGAACTTGTTCTTGTACTGGCGGTAGGCGTCGACGGCGGCAGCGAGGGCGTCCCGCTCATGGATGTTGCCGTACGCGTAGCCCGCCGTGAACTCGAGCTTGTCTTCGACGCTCCTGTCCTGCCGCGGCGTATAGCCCACCGCGTTGAAGGCGCGTCGGATCTTCTCCACGGAGAACGGCATCGGGTGCACGTCCGATGCCACCACGAGTGGCTTCCCGATGCGGTAGAGCCGCTCGATGACATCCGACATTGCCGTCTGCCGCGAGCTGGAGAGGTGCACCAGGTTGCCGTCGAGATCGAGGGCCGCGATTGCCGTGGTGGTGCCGGGGTCCATCCCCACGATGAGGTAGCGGGGTTTCCCGGTCATCGCCCTGTACAGGATGCGGTTGAGGCGTTTTCCCCGGATGCGGACCTGCACGTCCATGCCGCGATAGGCGTGGACCGGTATCGCCTCGCGGGGGGCGTAGACCTGGAACGTCACGCGGCTGGAGCCTCCGAAGGCCTTCGCCTCCTTCTTCTCGTACTTGAGGGCGGCAGCGACCAGCTGCGCCTCGACCTCCCGCGCCTTCTGCTGCACCGCCCCGTGGATCTTCCGGACGTAGCGGTTCTGGCTCCAGCCGCCCTTCCCGATGGAGCGGTGGCGGCTCACCGCGATCTCGCTCGCGTTCTCGAAGGCGATGACCTCGTATCCTCCGCCCTGGGAGGCGATCTGTGCGGCAGCCCGGGCCTCCGCGTACGGATCGAAGCGGTTGAAGCGGATGTTGTAGCGGGCGGCGACTTTACCCAGCGACTCCTGCCGCTCTCCGCCGGTCACCTGCACCAGCCGCGTGGCCGTTGGAAGCGTCTCCATGAATGCAACCAGAGCATTCTGGTCCTCGGCGATCTCCTGAATACTGTCGACGGCGAGTATATCCGGTCCTTCCGCGGCGAGCATTCGCTGGAGACGGAAGAGCGTGACCGCCTCTTCGCTGACGATCTCGCCGTCGTCCATGCGCACGAGGGCGTACAGCGGGCGGCGGGAGTGGGACCGGACCGATCCCCGGATCACGTCGATGCCGAATACCTTCAACGGATCACCTGTGCCATTGCGTCTTCAGGAGTATACTCGATGCCGTACTTCCGCTTGAAGTATACGAGGAGGGTGCCCACATCCTTCTCCAGCAGAGCCATCGCATTGGGGTGGGACGCCTCCTCCCACTGCGGCCAGTCTATCAGCCAGTAGTCCTCGCCGTCGACCATGACGTTGAACTCCGAGAGGTCGGCGTGGATCACCCCGCAACGGTACGCCCCACCGACCATATCGAGAAGGGTATTGAGCGCCCGCTCCGGATCCTCGACGACCGCACGGTTGAGGTTCACCCCCCGTATGAGCGACATCGCCACCACGTGCCGGTTGCGGTCGATGGGTGCCGGCACGCGAATGCGGGGGTGAAGCCTTTTTAAGGCTTCATACTCCCGTTCCGCGGATCGGGCGGAGGCGAAGATCCAGGGGCAGTGGCCCGACTCCGGCATGTAGCCCCGGGTCACCCGGGCGGAGAGGAACGATCGCTGCCCGACACGGTGGAACTTCAGCACCACCACCCCGAGGCCCAGCGCCTCGTAAACGACGGACTCCTTACCCTCCCCGATCTTGGAGCCGAGAGCCCGGATCGTGTCGCGGTTTGCCAGGGCGTGCAGGGCAAGCGCGTCGTACCCGCCGAAGACCAGGGCATATCCGCCGTAGCCCACGTCCCCGCTTCGGACCATGCCCAGATCGATCAGCCGCCCGAGACGGTACTGGAGCTCGGACTCGGAGAACTTCGTCATTCTCTTGATGTCGTCAAAGGGCACCCACTGGTACTGATTCATCAGCCGCTCGAGCACGCGCAGGATACGGAGGTCGTAGGCGTGGAGAGAGCGAACATCCTCGGCAGAAACTGGCATCCGTTCATAGACTCTTTATGTAGACAGATGATAAACTTGATCGGAACCCATGCAGTGCGACCGGGACTCCCGCGATGCGGTCATCTTCCAGCCCTACTCCGGCCAGCACCTCTGCGAGGTGCACTTTGAAGCCGACTTCGAGAGCAAGGCGAAACGGGAGATCCGCCGCCACCGCTGGATCGTCCCGGGGGATCGCATCGCGGTGGGTCTCTCGGGGGGAAAAGACAGCAGTGCACTCCTCTACTTCCTCAATAAACTCCTCTCGAAGCGCCGCGATGTCAGCCTGTTCGCCATCACCGTGGACGAGGGCATCTGCTCCTACCGCGACCCCGGATGCGCCCGGCGGATCGCCGAGTCTCTCTCGGTGGAGTGGACGTCCATCTCGTTCCAGGAGGAGTTC
>JAXDAH010000131.1:0-11410 GCA_034679905.1 Methanomicrobiales archaeon
ATACCGGTTGTGGGAGAACGTTAAAATGGGCCTAGGTTGGTTTTTGCCTCCCTTAGCGGATTTTGCTACTGGCTGGGGTGGGGGTATTTTGGGTAAGGGGGTGCGCCCCCATTCCCCTCCAGACCCCTTACCCGATATTGCAGTAGACCCAATTCCCGGGAACAGCTATCGTCGAGATACGGCGGCAGGCGGGATCGGATCTGGGCGCCGGTTCGGGTTCATACGTCTCCCCCACACTCTCGGTGAAGTGGTACAGTCGCCGCGAGGGCTCTGCACCCCTCCAGGATTTTGTACCAGCGGGATTGGGGATGCCTGGGGCGGGGCGCCACCATCCGCCGTACTGCGATAGAGCCTGTGGGGAATTAAGGGCCGGGTCCGGTTCGCCTGCAGGGGAGTGTCTCTTCCACCCCCTGCCTCCCCGAGCGGGATATGCATGGGAGATATACAAGGCTCCGTTGAAATACCCATAGAGAAGATGTTGCCGGCTATCTGGGGTACTCACCCCTCCCCGCGGCCCGTTGCGGGCCCCCCCCTCCCCCCGGTGAGGGGAGGGAACAGGTGCGATAGTCCCGTCTGGAGGGTGAATACCGATACCGAAGAAACCTCTCTATCGCACGAACGTGGGGAGGGGCGAGATCCCTCTCCGGAGAACAGATTATCACGGGATTCTCCTCGGGATAGGTGCATGCTTATTACGGAGGACTTTGCTGCAGAGCGTTTGACGTACTTTTAACAGCCTATATCCCGATCGCTACTCCCCGAATCCCATCACGAGCCCGTCCTCGATCGGCCGCTTCTGCACCCGGACCAGCTCCTGCAGGTAGTCCTCGAAGAGGTGGATGCGGGTGCTCACGGGAAACGGTATCCCCAGGCTGCTTATTACCGCCTCGCCGGGCTCGAGCGTCTGGATCTCGGTGTCCATGCGGGAGAGATCCTGCTTGGCGCTGCTGGCGACGATATCGCGGTCTCCGCGGTCCCCGAGGCCCATGACGACGAACGTGTTCAGCTGGGCGAGCACCTTTGCATCGATGTTCCGGGGCTGCTGGGTGATCACGCAGAGCCCGACGCCGAACTTTCTCCCCTCCATGGCGCACTCGCGGAAGATCTGGGTGCTCCGTCCTCCCGTGCCCAGCACCCGCTGTGCCTCCTCGATCGTGATCAGCACCTGCCGCGGGCGGACCTTCTCGGCAACGCCCCAATCGACGCGGTGCCGCTGCATGATCTGTCGGGTGATGACAGAGAGAACGAACAGCTCGCTCCGTTCGGCCATGCCGGGGATATCGATCAGCACCACCCGGTCCTCCTCCAGCGCACGGAGGATATCCGGTATGGCCGAGCCGCGGGCGCGGAGGAAGGGGTTGCCCCGCACCAGGATGCTGACGTGTCGCTTGATCACGTTGAGCGTGCCCGGGTGCGAGCTACGCAGGAGCCCGGCGATGTGCGGGAAGGGTCCGTCGTAGACGCTCGCATCGAAGGTGTCGAACTCGGTCGAGAGGAAGAACTGGATCAGTTCCGACCCCCGCACGTCCTCGAGGAGCTCCACGACATCCCGCTGGGCATCGGAGTGGTCGAAGAGCAGGTTCAGATCGGAGGCCCGGAAGTCATCGTGCTCCAGGTAGAGGCGGGATAAGGCGTACTTGCTGCGGTAGGCGTCGTCGCGGATGGTAAATACGGAGAGACCGTCCCGCCCGGCGGGGACGTGGAGCAGCCCGCGGGTGGGCTCGCCGCTCGAAGATCGGCCTCCCGCCACGTACTCGCCATGGGGATCGACGATCAGGAGCCCGAACTGCCGGGCCTGCATGCAGGAGGCGCAGAAGACCTTCATGAAGTTGCTCTTCCCCATCCCCGTCGTGGCAAAGACGCCCATATGCTGCGGCATCACCTTCGCGTGCAGGGCCACCCGCACCTCTTTTAAAACATCCTGTCCCGACTTCATCACGCCGACCTCGATCTCCCCCATCACCCGCCGCAGGAATTCGAAGTCGTCCGCACTGGGCTTCTCGACCCGCGAGAACTTGGTCGGGATCGTCTTTGCCTTGCGGAATGTGCCGGTGTCCTGGATGTATCCCAGGGGCACCGCCTCGACGGTGAGGTAGACATCCTCGCTCAGATGGTAGAAGTGCTCTGCATAGGGCCGTGCGTCCCATTTCCGATCCTGGAAGTTGCTCTCGTGCAGGAGATCGGTCACCTTGGCAAAGAACGTTAGCTGCTTCACCGTATCCGTGATCTTCAGGACCTCTCCCACGAAGATCCGCCCGTCGTAGGGGACGGTGAAGCGGTACTTCAGCACGCTGTCTCCAATCAACCGGAACTTGGTCCTGTCCTCGTCGTCAATAGCGTTCAAATTCATCGTGCATATCCCCGAATATGGTCAGATAGTCCTCGATCCGCAGCCCTGCACCGCTCATCGCGCCGATCAGATCCTGCCGCATCTGATCCACCAGCTCCCGGTCGATCTGCACCAGGCGGTGCGCCTCCAGGAGCGGGACAGGATATCCCGCGATCCGCCCGTCGTCCGAGTAGCGGGCGAGGGCGGCAAACGTCCGCTCGACCGCCTCCGCCTGCGCATAGCGCGGCAGCTCGACTTTGAACGCCCGGCATGCCTTCGGGTGCAGGCGGGCGACGAAGATGGCCCCCTGCTGCCACTCCTTGAAGCGCGGGGCTTCGAGGAGGCTGTCGGGTATACCGACGAACCAGGGGTGGTCGATGCCGCAGCGGTCCGCCAGTCCGGCCGCTGCCGGGACCAGGGGATAGCCGCTGCCCCAGGTCACCGATGAGCGTTTGGTCACCGCCGCCAGCAGCACGCCCCGTCTCCCGCAGCGCTTGAGAAGGTCCAGGAGCACCGGCTGGTGGCTCGCGTGGCTGGCGGTGAGCGCTCCGTCCAGGAGGAGCAGATCCCCTGCGTCGAGGGTGTCGGCGAGGCGCAGTGCCACGAAGTACTCGAGCGTATCCCGAAACACGGACGATGCCAGAGCAGGATCCTCGCTGGAGAGCGGTGTCTCCGGGAGCGTCTGGAAGCACCGCCGGTACACCTTCACGAAGTCTTCGCAGCGGCGCTCCGGCCCGATGGTGGCCAGGCACGGTGGCGTTATCCCCCGGTGAAGCCGTGCGCCTTCGCGGAACGTGCTCTCGCCCGCCCGCACGGCGGCGACGGCGTAGCTGCCGGCGTCCAGCACGATCGCATTGCTCCCGTCGACCGCCGCGACGCTCCCCTCGAACTCGGTGCCGCAGGAGGCGTACGACGCTGAGGAGAGGCCGCTCGCCCCTGCGAAGAGGTCGACCAGGTTCGGGGGAGAGTAGGCGATAATACGTTCGAGAATGCGGTAGACCCCCTTCCCGTAGGCATCCACCTCCCTCATGGTGCGAGCTCCTGAACGTGGCTGGTCTGATCCGCCCCCAGCTCGACGAGGAGCGTGTTGGAGAACTCCCCCTGGACCTCGGATACGTGGGAGATGATCAGGATCTGGGGGAAGTAGGCCTCCTGGGAGCGGAGCGCCTGGATGAGGTTGCTCCTCCGCCCTTCGTCCTGGCTGCCGAAGATCTCGTCGAAGATGAGGAAGGTGCTGTCCTGGATCTGGTGCACCTCGGCGAGGTAGCGACTCAGCGCGATGCGGAGCGCGATGGCGATATCGTCCTGCTCGCCCCCGCTGAAGCGGCCGATGGGGTAATCGTCCCCCATGTCGTGGACGAGCAGGTTGAACTTCTCGTCGAGGATGACTGAGTCGTAGCGTCCGTCGGTGATCTGCGCCAGGATACGCCCCGCCTCGCTCTCGATCTGGCCCCGGACGGATGAGAGGAGGTACGTGATGAAGTCGCCGATGCATTTTCGGGTGAGCCGGAGACGCTCCATCTCCTCCAGGATCGCGTCGCATTCCGCGGCATACTCCACGCTCCGTTCCAGGGCGAGAGAGATCCGGGAGAGCTCCTCCTCGAGGTGCCGCAGATCTCCCTCCGTTCGGGTCCTCTCCGCGGACAGCTGCTGAGCCCGTTCGGTGCAGCGGCGAAGAGAGTCCTCGGCTTCGACGAGCAGCCCGGGATCGAACCCGAGGCTGGAGAGGGTTCGCGCCACCCGGGCGAGCTCGCTCTCGAGCTGCTGCCGGTAGACCCTCCTCTCGGTGAGCCCCTCCTCGAGGTCGGGGATCTCCTCCATCCGCACCGCCAGCTCCGTGAACCGCCGGTGGGAGTCCACGGCCCTCCTGTACTCCGAGAGGAGTGCGGCGTGCTTCGCGGGATCGAATGCGAGGGTCAGGAGCTCTCTCTCCGCTGCCGCGAGGCTCTCTTCCGCCTCGCGAACCTTCTCCTGCACCTCGGCGAGTTCGGCCCTCGCGGCATCCCCGTTCTTCAGCCGCTCCCGGATCTGCAGGTGCTCCTGCCAGGGCTGCATCAGGGCGGCGATCTCCTCCTCCACGTCCCGCTTCGCCTGCGGTTGAAATCCCAGCGCTCCGATCCGTGCGGAGATGAGCTCCTCCTCGGCAATGCAGCCCTCCCCCTCTTGCCCGAGCGCCGTCTGCTCCTCCACGAGGGGCTTCATCCGCAGGCACTCTCCACGGAGCGTATCCGCCTCTGCCTTGCGGCTCCTGAGCGTGGCGATCTCGTCCTGCAGGACCCCGTGCCGTTCGGGATCGTAGGACTCCACGCCCAATGCAAGGAGGGTGGCGAGAGCCCGTGCCTTCTCGGTCTCGGCCTTCTGCCGCTGCTCCTGGAGCGACCGCTGCTCCGACTCGCAGGCAGCCGCCCGCTCCCGAAGTCCCTGCAGCGCCTTCCGCCTCTCCGCGAGCTGCTGCAGGTCGGCAGCGGCCCGTTCCAGGTCGGCAGCGGCCTCCCGGTACCGCGCATCGAGCGCCGCAATCCGCTGCTGCGCTGCCTGCAGCTCCTGGCGGAGCTCGTCCACCAGGCTGCCGAAGTGATCCTGGAGCGGGCGATGGCATGTCGGGCAGGCGCCGTCCGCCCCCGCCTGCTCGATCTCGCGGAGCCTCTGCTCCAGAGCCTCCTGCTCCTCGACGGCACCTGCGTACCAGGCGGCTGCGCTGCTCCTGCGGTGAGCCGCCGCATCCCGAAGCTCCTCTGTCGCCACGATCCGTCCGTCGATGCCATCGAGTTCCTCGAGCCGCTCCGCGAGCCGGCAGAGTTCCTCCCCGACGCGGGAGAGGTGCCGGACTGCCGCCTCCCGCTGGCTCTCCCAGAACGCCGCCTGACCCGCCGGGACCTTCGCCGCCGCCAGGACCGACTCCTCCTGCAGGAGTGCATCCAGGCGGGCGGTCTCCCGCTCCAGGCGGTCCAGCGCCGCCCCGCGTCCGCGGAGAGATGCCAGCTCGGCGGAGATCCGATGCATCCGCTCCTCGATGCCCAGGAGCCGCTCCCGCACCCGCCCGCACTCCTCCCGCAGGCGGGTATACTCCGACTCCTTTCCCTTCAGCTCCTCCAGCCGCCCCCGCAGCTCCTCCAGCCGGGCCAGCGGCCCCTGCAGCTGCTGCAGGCGGCATGCATCCCCGGCGCAGCGTTCGAGCAGCGCTTCGAGAGCCTGGATGCGGTGCCGTGCGGTCTCCAGCCGGTAGCGGTGTTGCCTCCGCTCTTCCTGGAAGCGATCGTGCCGCGCCTTTCTCTCCTCCTCGCGCTCCACCTCCCGCTCCAGCTCGCGGTAGCGGTTCTCCTGCGCGGCGAGGTCGCGATGCTCGCTCTCCAGCATCCGGCGGGCACGGATCTCCCCCTCCAGCCGATCGCACTCCTCCGTCACCCGCTTAAGCGCCTCCTCCCGTGCGATCATCCTCTGCTGGAGGGCGATATGCTCCCTCTCCTTTGGGCGCAGCCCATCGACGGTTGACTGTAGATCCTGCAGGGCGGCGGCGATCGCCGCCTGCCGCTCCTGCTGGCCCGTCAACCGCTCCCGCAGGGCGGCCTCCCGCTCGCGAGCGGTGGATAGGCTCTCTTTCAGGCCTTCCGCGTCCAGCTCCTTGAGCCTCCCCGAGAGTTCAGTATGACGTTGCTTCTGCTCGTCTACGAGAGCCTTCACGTTCTCGTCGGCGGCATCCCGGATCGCGTCGATGCGGAGCGCCTGCATGAACCAGCGACGCCGCTCGCCAGGGCGGCTCTCCAGGAGGGAGAGGAGATCCTTCTGGCCCGCGTAGATGGTGTTCTTGAAGTCGGTCGGCCCCATCCCGACGATCCGCTGGACGGCCTTCTGCACGTCCGTCACCCCCTCGGCGATCTGGCGGCTGCCGGCAAAGAGGCGGGCCTCGTGCTGGTTGGACGACCCGCTCCTGCGGAAGTACCGAACGACCGCATAGTCCGTCCCGCCCGCGCCGAAGTCGAGCCGGACCGTCGCCCGCTCCCGATCTCCGGCGGCGGCGCTGACGATGTGGTCGGGATCGACGCCGCTCGACTGCACCCCGTAGAGCGCGAAGAGAATCGCCTCCACCAGGCTGCTCTTCCCGGCCCCGTTGTTGCCGACGATGCCGGTGATCCCGTCCTGGAACTCGACCCGCTCCTCGGCGAAGCGCTTGAAGTTCTGCAGGTGCAGGCTATGGAGAAGCATGCTCCTCCTCCCGTGCCCGTGCAATCGCCCGCTCGAGCACCTCCCGCCCCTTCCGAAGCATGTAGTCCATCCGAGCGGGAGGAAATGGCTGCCTGCGGAGATACTTCTCGAACTCCTGCAGGTAGTCGATCCCGACCAGATCCTGTGTCTCGAACCGGGACGCGGACTCATCGGGGAGAACCGCCCGCAACCGGAGGTCCAGCACCCTCGCCCGCGCCTCCTGGAGGACCCGGGGATCGATCTCGCGGAGCGTCCCGCGGGGAATCCGGTCGAGCGTGATCTGGCACATCAGGAGGCTATCCTCCAGACGCTGGACGCGACCCTCGATCTCGCGGCCGATCTCGACGACGGATCTCCCATCGCAGACGATCGTACCGAGATCGGTCATGGGGGTGTGCGGTAGGGGCAGGTGCTTCACGCGGCGGGACGTGGGATCGACGAGCAGCCCCCCCTTCCGGTCGCCGATCTCGCCGTAGTTGCAGTACTCCAGGGACCCGCTGTACCAGGTGTTGTCGGCGACCTGCACCTGCCCGTGGAAGTGCCCGAGCGCGATGTAGTCGAAGCGGTCGGAGAGCATGGTCGAGTCGATCTCGTGCTCCGCTACGGAGTGGAGCCGCTTATCGGAGAGGATGCTCGCCAGCCCGTGCACCACGAGCACATTGGCGGAGCTGCGGGAGAACTCGATCTCCTCGAATGCACGGCGGTAGTCCGCTGCCTGCAGCATGTTGGGGATCAGGTGAAAGCAGACGTCGTCGATCTCCACGCGGCGGTAGGCGTAGCGGTACGCGGCGTGGATGTCGGCGGCGTGGTACTCCAGCACCTCGAACGGGGACGTGGTGTGCCGCGTCTTGACCATGCTGTGGTTGCCCGCGATCGCGACCAGGGGGATGCCGCTCTCGTGGAGGCGGTTCAGCGCCTCGAGCACGACAGTGTAGGCGCGGGTCTTGGGCTTCACCTGGTGGAAGAGGTCCCCCGCGTGCACCACCGCGCCGGGCTTCAACGCGATCAGTCTGTCCACGCTCGCCAGGAAGTTATCGTAGACGAGCCTCTCCCGCAGATTCGTACCCGTATCGGGATCCAGCCGGTTGAACGCGGATAAACCGAGATGGGTGTCTGCGATGTGGACAAACTGCATACAGTAACTCCACCGAAAAGCACTATTTGAAGCGTGCAGTATGCGCCGCGAATCTAAATCGCGGAGATCACCACTATCTATATACAAACATCGATATTAGTATGGTGATTTGGTGACCAAGAGGGCTGTCGATGCAGTTTTTCTCGCCCTGTTCGGCCTGACGGATCTGCGGGCAATGCTGCGTAAGACCGCGCCGGATCACCGGCTCGACCCGCAGCAGCAGCAGGAGGCACGGGCGCTCATCGCGCAGATACGCGGGCAGCTGGACCGGCTCGAGGAGGAACTCCTGCCATGAAGTGCGGAGAGGCGATCGAGGTGCGGGAGCTGGACGAACTCTACATCAACCTCGATCCCATCCAGGCTGCGGGAAGGCTCACGCCGGAGGCGATGAAGGCGGTGATCGCCTACGGGGACGGCTACTCGGTCTGCGACTTCTGCAGAAAACCGTTCCGACTGGACTTCATCGAGAAGCCCCCCGTAAAGACGTTCCACCAGGACCTCGCCCTTTGGCTGAACATGGACCAGGTGCGGCTCGTGGCGGGTGCACGCCGGGGATTCCAGGCGGTTGCCCACACCTTCGCCCGGGAGGGGGATGTGGTGCTCCTCTCGGCGCTCTCCCACTACACCGAGTTCCTGGCGGTCGAGGCGGCGCGGGCAATCCCGCTGGAGATCCCGAAGACGCAAGGCAACATCATCACCGCCGATGCCGCTGCCGAGAAGATCGAGGAGGCGATACGGCAGCAGGGAAAGCCTCCCGTGCTGCTTTTTATCGATCACTTCGACTACCAGTTCGGGAACGAGCACGAGGTGAAGGCGATCGCCCGCGTCGCCCACCAGTACGACATCAAGGTGCTCTACAACGGGGCTTACACCGTCGGCGTCCTCCCCGTAGACGGGAAAGACCTCGGCGTGGACTTCGTCGTGGGCTCGGGGCACAAGAGCATGGCGGCGCCGGCCCCCTCGGGAGTGCTCGCGTCCCGCGAGGAGTACGCGGGCGAGCTCTTCCGCACCACGGCGGCCCGGGGGGATGTGACCGAACGGACGTTCGGGATCAAGGAGGTGGAGATGATGGGGTGCACTCTCATGGGGGTCACCCTGATCGCCATGATGGCCTCCTTCCCCGAGGTGCGGGAGCGGGTGCGGCAGTGGGACGCCCAGCTGCGGAACAGCCGTATCGTGGTGGACGCCCTCCGCTCCATCGAGGGCACCGAGATCGTGAGCGAGTATCCCCGCAAGCATACCCTGACCCGGGTGAACACCACCCAGTCCTTCGACCGTGTGGCGAAGACACACAAGAAACGGGGTTTCTTCTTCACGAGCGCGCTCAAGGATCGGGGGATCGCCGGCATCATCCCCGGGGCGACCAAGGTCTGGAAGTTCAACACCTACGGAATCGCCGAGCAGCAGGCGCGGCACGTGGCCGACGCCTTCCGGGATATCGCACAGGAGAACGGACTCGCCGTCAGCTGAGCTCCTCGATCTCTCCGTTCCGGGCCCGGATCCGCCGGGCGTCCCGGGCAGCCGCATCGGCGAGGGCGGAGATATCGATCCGCTCTTCGGCCTGCTGCACGGGATCCTCCCGCGCCGCCGTCGCCGGGTAGCGGGGAACCGCCCGGCAGCAGAGCTCCCCCTTCGTCTGCTCAAAAGTGCCGATCTTCCGCGCCAGTTCCACGATCTCGCTCTTGTCGTAGGCGATCAACGGGCGGAGCACGGGGAGCGATGCTGCCGAACTGATGAGCGCCATGTTCGCCAGGGTCTGCGAGGCCACCTGCCCGAGGCTGTCGCCGGTCACCAGGGCGCGGGCATCCATCCCGGCAGCGAGCCGGCTCGCCACCATCAGCATGAACCGCTTGCAGATGACGCAGCGGAGCCTCGGCTCGACGAGATCGGCCATGCGGTTGTAGAATGGCTCCGTGTTCACGACCAGCAGATCCAGAGGATACCCCCGACACCAGGTGGAGAGCGTGCGATGGTGGTCGGCGACGACCGCGCCCCGGTCGCGCCCCACCCAGCACCCCCCGTCCATGTAGGCGTGCACGGTCTCGCAGCCGCGGCGCATCATCAGCCAGGCGGCTACGGGGGAGTCCAGGCCCCCGCTGACGAGGGCCAGCACCCGCCCCTGCGTCCCCCACGGAAGCCCGCCGGGGGCCGGTAGGCGGCGGTCGTACACCAGTCCGCCGAACGCCCGGGCCTCCACGAAGACCTCGTAGTCCGGGCAGTCGAGATCGACCGATATCCCCGGGATTGCCGCCATGACGGCCGCACCGACCGCCGCTCCCAGCTCCTGACTCGTGAAGCCCTCCACGCGCTCCCGCCGGGCCCGGACCGCAAAGGACATGCCGGGGGCGAGCCTCCCCTTCGCATGGGAGAGCGCGGTCCCCGCGAGATCGTCGACCGCGTTCGTCGTGGCGGTGCCGATGCTCACGTCCACCACTCCGAAGATGCGGCTGACAGGCTGTGCAATCCTCTCGGGCTCCGGGCCGAAGACGAGGATCCGCCCGCGGTGCTCCTCGATGCGGTGCTGGACAGACTCGGCATCCAGCGCTCTTCGGATATTCTGCAGCAGGCGGTGCAGGAAGCGGCGGCGGACCGGCTCGCTTTTTAAGAAGACCTCGCCGTAGCGCACGATCACGACGTCCCGCTGCACCTCTCCATCCATCGGCATGATCTGCAGTAAATCAATCGGCCTCCTCCTTAATAGTGCTTTTTTATGGAGAGGGCAGGATGAATGGCAGAAGCAGTGAGAGGGATGCAATAGGTCTGGATCCTGTTCTAGATGCGACGCGGCGTCGATGCAGAGACGCTCTCATCGTGATCGATATTGGTGGATGACCGCTGCTCATTTCGGTGGGCGATCTTCTCGCGGCAGAAGGCGGCTTTCTCGCTGCGATCGGTCTCCTCCCGGAGAGCACGGGGATAGAACACTCAGGAAACGGAAGGGAACAACAGCTCCATCATGACCGGATTCTGTTTAGTGCTCCCCAATCGCAGAGATGCATTCAGATCGGGAGTTTAACCTTCTCCTGCACTAACGCTCCGAATCTCATCAATGTTCCGAGTCAATCCGTAACGATCCTTTCGGGCTTGTAAAGAAGAGGCTATCGTACCCGCGGGGGTGGGGGCCGTTGTGGCGATCCAATCCGGCACGCATACCCTTCAGGCCATCCTACCGGTATGGGTGGGGGCACGAGCGCTCCCGGATCTGCCTCCCCTGGAGGGCATCGTACCAGCCGGGGTGAGGGAGGGGGACTGGAAGGAGATCCTGCCGCTCTGTATCCTGGGAGCTGTCTGTCATGAACGGAAGCGATGTCAAAGTCATGAGCTGCCTCCCGTCCATGCTGTCGTGCCGACAGGGGTGTGTGGGCGGGGAGGGGGGCGCACCCCTCTGCCCCTCTCGACCCCCCCCTGGTGCGATAGGCGCGGTCAGGGAGCACGAGATCGGTGTATTTCTCCGGCTTCTCATACCAGAATCTGTCCATGTAAATACAAGGGGATCCTGACAGCGGGAGAGGGAGATCCCCTCCTCCTGTAGGAGCGATAGGGCCTGTATGCGGAGATCATGGCTCGATCCGGCCCCCGGAAACGGCTGCCCCAGGGTCGAACCCCTATTCGGATCCTCCCAGGCACCTTCTCTTGCTTTCCGGCCGAGGGCGCATGCAGTCCTGCGATACAGGAGAAGATAACTCCCTATGGGGGTTGAAACAGGTCAGAACCTTTCAGGAGTCCGATGCTCTTCCCGGGCC
>JAXDAH010000132.1:0-3938 GCA_034679905.1 Methanomicrobiales archaeon
CGAGAGCGGTGCGACGGTGATGGTGGCGAGCCCCGGTTTCTACCACCATCCAGAGACCATCGACGATCTGGTGGACAGGGTAGTGGGGCGCGTCCTGGATCACCTCGGCGTGGAGCACACCCTGATGGAACGGTGGAGAGGATACGATGCGTGAGTTTATCGAGATGATGCGGCGGAAGGGGTGCGTCACGGAGATCGACGGCCCGTGCTCTTCCGTATACGAGGCCCCGAAGATCGCCAGCCGGACGGACAGAATCGTGTTCTTCCACGACATCGACGGAGCCCGGGCTGTCATGAACCTGACGGCGACCCGGCACGCCCTCTCCGAGGCGCTCGGCATCGCGGAGGCGGAGCTCGTTCCCCGCCTCGCCGGAGCCGAGTACGCGGGGACCGTGGTCGAGGAGGGGCGAATCCCCATGGAGGATCCCGATCTCTCCCGCCTTCCCGTCATGCACCACTACCCCGGGGACGCCGGGCGGTATATCACGGCGGGCATCGTCTTCGCACGCTGGAACGGCGTGCAGAACGCATCCATCCACCGCATGCTGGTGCTGGACGGGCGGCACGTGGCGGCACGGCTGGTGGAGGGGCGGCACACCCACCTGATGCATCAGGCGGCACTCGCAGCCGGCGAGCCCCTGCCGATCGCGGTTGCCATCGGGGCGCATCCGGCGGTCACCTTTGCGAGCTGCACCCGGGTGCCGGAGGGGAAGGAACTCCAGTTCGCTGCCGAACTCCTCGGCGGCGAGATCGGGGTGCGGGAGTGCGCAAACGGCGTCTTCGTCCCGGACGCGGAGATCGTGCTCGAGGGCTACATCGGCCGCATGACCGCGCCGGAGGGGCCGTTCGTGGACATCACCGGCACCTACGACCCGGAGCGGATCCAGCCGGTCATCGAGTTCACGGGCATGCACGCGAAGCCGGATCCGATTTACCACGGGATCCTGCCCGGCGGCGACGAGCACAAGATCCTGATGGGCGTGCCCTACGAGCCCCGGATCTACCGCGCGGTTGCCCTGGTGACCCGGGTGCAAAACGTCGTCCTCACCAAAGGAGGATGCGGCTATCTCCACGCGGTGATCCAGATCAAGAAGAGCACGGAGGGGGATGCGAAGAATGCGATCATGGCGGCGTTCGCCGCCCACACCTCCCTCAAGCATATCGTGGTGGTGGACGAGGATATCGATCCCCTCGACCCCCACGAGGTGGAGTACGCCATCGCCACCCGGGTCAAGGGGGACGAGGACATCCTGGTCATCCCGGGCGTCCGCGGCTCCTCCCTCGATCCCCGCCGGGCGGCGGACGGCACCAACGTGAAGGTCGGGGTGGACGCGACCATGGTGATGGGCGAAGAGGCGGACTTCGAGCGGGCGGGGTGGTGAAGACGTACCTGGATGCGGAAGAGGAGAAGATCCTGCAGGGGGAGTACGGGGAGACTCGCCGCCAGATGCTGGAGATCCTGGTCGCGCTCGGCAAGGTCTACGGCGCAGAGAGGCTGATCCCCATCCGGAGCGCCCAGGTGAGCGGCGCCTCCTACAAGACCATCGGGGAGTGGGGGCTGAAGTGGCTGCAGAGCCTCGACGCCCGCGTGGCGGTGCCGACCGTGCTGAACCCGATCGGCATGCCGCGGGAACAGTGGCAGGAGCTGGGCATCAGCGAGGAGTTCGCCTACCGTCAGAACGACGTCCTGGAGGCCTACCGCAATCTGGGCGTGAAGCTCGAGTGCACCTGCACCCCCTACTACCTTCAGGAGGTGCAGTACGGCGACCACCTCGCGTGGGCGGAGTCCTCGGCCGTCGCCTACGCGAACTCCGCTATCGGGGCCCGCACGAACCGCGAGGGTGGCCCGGGCGCCCTGGCTGCGGCGATCGTCGGAAAGACTCCCTTCTACGGGCTGCATATTGTGGAGAACCGGCGGCCGCAGGTGACCGTCGATCTCTCGAACCGGGAGATCCGCCCGGAGCAGTACGGAGCCCTCGGCTACGTCGTCGGCAGGAAGGTTGGCAACAGGATCCCCCTCTTTCTCGGCATCCGCCCCAACCGCGACCAGTTGAAGGCGCTCGGGGCCGCGATGGCGGCGACGGGGGCGGTCGCCCTCTTCCACGTGGACCGGATCACGCCCGAGGCCCGGGTGTTCCGCTACGGGGCGGAAGGGCTCGATGCCATCACCGTCGACCACGACGAGCTCGCCGCGCTCTACTCGGAGATGGAGGTGGACGCGGTGGCCGTCGGCTGCCCCCACTGCTCGGCGGAGGAGCTGCAGGCGGTCGCCCGCCTGCTCGGCGGCAGGCGGGTGAAAAAGCCCTTCTTCGTCTTCAGCTCCCGCAGCGTCATACAGGCAAACGCGGACACGGTGGCGGCGATCGAGCGTACGGGGGCGCGAGTGTACGCCGACACCTGCATGGTGGTCTCGCCGGGGATGGAGAGGTACGACGCCATCATGGTAAACAGCGGCAAGGCCCTCGCCTACGTGCCCGACATGTGCGGTGCGGTCGCGCGCCTCGGTACCCTGGAGGAGTGCGTGGAGGCGGCAACCGCCTGATCCCGGGGAACATCCGGTTCCCTTTTTACTTCACCGAGTGCCTGTACAACACTCAGGAGCGAAATGGCTGCAGATCCACTGGTGACCGCGGGTCTCCTGGTCGTCTTCCTCATCGTGCTGATCGGTCCGTTCCGGAGCCGGATCGTCGAGCAGAACCTGGAGGTGTTCCTCTTCCTGAACGGCCTTGTTGCGCTGACCCTCGCCGGGTTCGCCGAGATACCCGGTGTGGAGACGGGCTGGAGCATGGCGGTCGCGGTCGAGGCCCTGGTCGCCCCGCTGCGGATTGCCGATGTGTACGGCATCCCGATCGGCATCGTGCAGGTGGTGCTGCTCGTCGGGCTGGCGATCTACGTCTGGCACGCCCCCATCCAGAGGGGGATCCGCCGGGTCACGGGTCTCTTCTCCCTGAACGTGACGATCTTCCTGCTGATCGTCGCCCTGGGGCTTATATCGAGTGTCATCTCCGCCATCATCGCCTCGATCGTCCTCGTGGAGGTGATCTGCGTACTCCCCCTGCAGCGGGAGGCGCAGGTGGCAGCCACCATCGCCGCCTGCTTCTCGATCGGTCTCGGTGCGGCGCTGACGCCCCTCGGCGAGCCCCTGTCCACGATCGTGGTCTCGAAACTCTCGGGAGCGCCCTACTATGCCTCGTTTAACTACCTCTTCGATCTTCTGGGCATCTACATCGTCCCCGGAATCGTCGCCTTCGGGCTGATCGGCGTTCTGCTCACCGGCAAGCTGAACCGGGGGGACGGTGCCGTGACCTGCGAGGTTCGGCGGGAGTCGCTCCGCGAGGTCGTCCTGCGGGCGGCGCGGGTCTACCTCTTCATCGTCGCCCTGGTCCTGCTCGGGGAGGGATTCAAGCCGATCATCCTCACGTACATCGTCCAGGTTCCCTCCGCCGCGCTCTACTGGGTCAATACGGTCTCCGCGATCCTGGACAACGCCACCCTGGCGGCGGCAGAGATCGGTCCCGCCATGACGGAAGTGCAGATCCAGAGCGCACTCATGGGGCTTCTGGTTGCAGGCGGCATGCTGATCCCGGGCAACATCCCCAACATCATCGCCGCCGGAAAACTGCGGATCACCAGCAAGGAGTGGGCGCGGCTGGGGCTGCCTCTCGGGCTGATGGCGCTTCTGGTCTACTTCGCCGCGATATTTCTTCCAGCCTATCTCTGATCCGTACCCTTATGCGCGGAATCACCGGCTCCTATGCGCCCTACGACTGTACCACCTATTCATCTGCATTCTCTCTTGTCCTCGACCACGACAGTGGTAAAGATGACTCGGACCCTGCCTTCTCGCCTCGTAGTCGCCTATGGCACCCTACTAGAGACTGTGTCAGAAGCATATGTATCCCTCGAGGAGCAGTTTACACCCTATTGCACAAACGGGG
>JAXDAH010000133.1:0-15752 GCA_034679905.1 Methanomicrobiales archaeon
TTCCCGCAGGGACAATCTCTTCTCGTGGTCCAGATCGTTCAACCGAAATGTAAAGTGGCGTCGAATGGTATCGGGAATTCGGGCATGCATATCCGCGGGGATGGAATTCTGCGCCAGGGAAACGGTCAACTCTACTGGCCTTTTTACGGGAAATTCATCGACGTACCCGGCGATCGCCTCCTCCGCAATTTCGGTGAGTTCTCTCCCGGACAAGGGATGGGGATCCGAGGCATCGAGGAGCTGATGGTTTTAAATTCCAATTCCAGGGGGGACGTCCCATCGGACTCCGATCTCCTGACAGCGATCTCTCTCATCTATCCCTCCCCTTCGATCCTGAAGTATCCCCGCCCTTTTCGAAATACATGGCTGCTGTCACCGTAATTGCTGTAAATGAATAAAGATTTTTGCCGGGAGAACGGTTACATCGCTATCGAGGATGTGAGGCATCCGGTCTATCTTAACCTGGTTCCCACATGCTGGCTATCCCTTCTGCCTCATATATAGAAGGCGAGAGCAATTACAGCAATTACGGTGATATAGGCAAGCGGATATCCCCAGATAGCCGCCCGATCGATTCTTTCAGCCGTTTCTTTCTGTTTCTCCGTCGCCAGCCAGCGGAGGTAGAGGTTATACCCGACGGTGAGGGCGGTGATCACGAATGTCGTGATTAGAATCGTATCGAGGAAGGTCAGGTATCCCAAACGGGGGAGATCGCCGGCAATGGTGAAGTTGAACGCGATGAAGAGCAGCAGGTTCGCAGCGGCGACATCGGCCCGTTTTCCATAGTCCTTGAGGAGGAACGTGACATAGGTCAGGATAATGATGATCAGGATGGGGACGAGGATGCGGAGGATGTAGAAGGTGAGATGCCGCGCCATCTCGAAGTGGAAGGAGTACCGGGAGTTGATGTTCGTCAGCTGGATGCTCGTTACGTTGGCATCGGAGCTGGTGATGTACCACTCCTCCTCCCCGAGCTGCCCGCCGATGGCGGTCTTCTCCGGCCAGGGAGTATACACATAAAAACCCTCGGGATAGAGAGAGTCGATCCGAATGTAGAAGTCCTGCTCGTCGAACGGGTATTGCCGGAAGTTGAAGTCCGGTGCCTGCAGGATCACCCAGAAGCGCTCGAAGTAGGTGGCCGTGCCGTCCGGCTCCACCAGAATGAGCTGGTTCTGGGTCCAGCGCCGCTCCTGCTGGTTGAAGAGAGTGAACTCCGGCCATCGCTCTCCTTCCGCTGCGACGAAGCTTTCTATGCTGCGGTAGAGCTTGAAGTTGCAGTTGCACGTATCGGGGCTGAAGGCAAGGTTTGGGTCTGTCCACTCCATCCAGATGTTCGCCACAACCCCGAAGTTCTCGGCCTGCTGATCCACCGTAGTGATCTGGTCCAGCTCGACCCCGACCTTCACCTCGATGGGCTGCTGGAGCAGCGGCGGACCGGTTTCGTTCGCGGATCCCGTGAGAACATCAGGGGCATTGAGCCCTGCCAGGAGCCGGTAATCGCCAGTTGTATTCGTCCCGTTGACACTCCGGCCGAAGATCTCCAGGCGGTTGTTGCTGCTGGCATCTTCAAAGGCGTACTGCAGGGCAGCACTTCTCGACCCGCCCTCCGGCGTCGCGGCAGAGAGGGGTTTGCCGCCGAAATCGCGCAGGACCATCACGGGGATCAGGTCGCCCGAGGTTGCCTCGATGGAGGCATAGAAGGTGTCGCCGCCCTCCACCGGGTAGAGGGTGTAGAAGGTCGATGTCTGGTTCCCGGTCAATGAGCCGCTCGCCTCTGTGATGGCCAGACGGGGCGGGGTGAGGGAGGTATTGAGGACTGCAATAGGTGCACCGCTCTGTTCCGCTTCCCCGGTGAGCACCTGCGGGGCATCCAGGCCGACCATGAGCCGGAATTCCCCGAAGGTCTCCTCGGTTGGTGTGCTGGCGATGACCAGCCGGTAATCCCCATTCTCGGGTACGCGGTACTCCAGGGCGGCAGAATAGCCTTCACCGCTATCGTCGTCCCAGGCAAGGAAGAACCGGCCTGCAACCTCCGGAAGGGCGAGGAGCGGATCGCGCCCCTCGGCAATCGATCGGTTCACCTCGGCAACAAAGGTATTCCGGGCCTGGAATGGGGTAAGGTTCGGATCCGAGAGGGCGATGAACGGGTCCAGGTTGCCGCCCGTCCCCTCGGCGTACACGTACAGGGTCTCTCCCTGCTGGAGATCGTGCAGGTCGTAGAACAACCCCTGTTCCGGCGCCAGACGTCCGGTCAGTGCCTGGACTGTTCCAGCCTCCTGGGCCTGCCCACCTGCACACCCGATTAAGAGTATGAGCGACACGATAAGGAAGACGATGGATCCACTGGAGTGAGTTCCTCGACAGCTGCTTACGTGAGTATGCGCCTTCCCCTTCATCGCGAACACACTGTCTTTCCATGAGCCACTCGCACACCGTCTCTGCTCTGATTCTGCATGGGTGCGGAATCGTCTTACCACTCGGCACTCTCCTGGACTCTTACGCCAGTCCGGAAGGTACCATTCAAATACTCAGCCATCCAGGCCCCGCCGCTGTCCGAATACTACAAAGGAATATATAAAAACTCCCGACCGCTGAAAGATCCGGCGATCCAGCATTCATGAAGGAGCTGGATCTCTTGGTGGAGGGGGCATGCAGGTATCCGATGCTTGACTCTTCTACGAAACGAGAAAGGGATGAGAATATTTAAGGTGTGGTGTCCACGGGAGATCGGGCCCGGCGATGGCATCTACAGACGAAGGATTGGAGAACTGCGATCTCCAGCCGTATTATTTGAGAAATGCATTAAACGACGGGTATCTTCCGGGCACCGCATGACAGGCACCCCCGGCCGTACCCTATCGCAGGCGGGATGCCTGATGGCAATCTTTTTAAAAATAGCAGAGAGCGCTATGCGGAATATCGCGGGCAGATATCGGCGGACACGATCCCTCACCGCCCTGGGGCCTGTCCGCAGCACTTCTTGAACTTCAGCCCGCTCCCGCAGGGGCAGGGGTCATTCCGGCCCGTCTTGACCGATCCTGATTTACGTGATCTCTCCTCTGCTGCAAGAATCTGCATCACCTCGTCGGCGTACCTTCCCCGCCGCAGCAGGTCTGCCATGATCCGCATGGGCCGGTCGGCATGGGTGAAGAACGCTCGATACCCTTCGCAGAGGTAGTTCAGCCCCGGCTCGCCGTCGGGGGTCTCCAGGAACCGGTTCTTGGGGCACTCCCCGTTGCAGATGGAGCGGAATCCGCACTCCCGGCAGTAGCGGGGAAGCGCATCTCTCTTGGCCCGTCCGAACTCCCGCTGCTTCTCTGAGCCGACGAGTTCGACCAGCGGTGTCGCGAGGATATTGCCGAGGAGGTGATCCGGTTCGACGAAGTGGTCACAGGAGTACAGATCCCCGTTGTGCTCGAGCGCCACCCCGATACCGCAGGTGGGCCCAAAGATGCAGATCGTCCCCGCCATCCCGAGCCAGCCCGCGAGCGCCCCGTCGAAGTTCAGGACAAACATCCGTCCCACGTCCCGCCGAACCCATTCATCGAAGATCTCTATCAGAAAATTTCCCCATTGGGCGGTCCGAACGGACCGACCGGTCACTGTATTCCCTTCCTGGTACCCGCTCTCGTTATCCCGCTCCACGATGGGGATGAACTGGACATACTGCACCTTGAGTTCATCGCGGAAGAAACGGTACACTTCCAGCGGGCGGTCGGCGTTCCTGCGGTTGACCGTGCACAGGATATTGAACTCCACATTGTGCTTCTGGAGCAGTCGGGCGGCCCTGAGAACCCGCTCGAATGTTCCCCGCCCCCCTCTGTCCCTGCGGTAGATGTCGTGGAGTTCGGCAGGACCGTCCATGCTCAGGCCGATGAGGAAGCGGTTGTCGTGGAAGAACCGGCACCACTCGTCGTTCAGGAGGATGCCGTTTGTCTGGAACGTGTTTTCGATGCGGGTCCCGGGCTTTCGGTACTTTTTCTGCACTTCCACAGCTCGCCGGTAAAAATCAAGCCCCATCAGGGTGGGCTCTCCTCCCTGCCAGGCAATCGTCACCTGAGGAACGTTGTGCCCCTCGATGGTCTGGCGGATGTACTCCTCCATCACCGCATCCGACATCCGAAACGTGCTATTCGGGTATAACCCCTCCTTTTTTAGGAAAAAACAGTAGGCACAGTCGAGATTGCACTGTGCCCCCGTCGGTTTTGCCATGACATGGAAGGCGGGAGGCGCTGCACCAGTATGCCTGTTCATGGATCGATCCTTTTCTTTTTTGATCGGCGTTGCCGGATCCGGTAGGAACTATGGGGACACTCCGGAAAGCAACGCTGGATTTGCGCTCTCTTCTTGTATCCCGCGATTGCCCGCTTTACTGCTCCCACCATTCATAAAGGTTTGGGATATTTTGCTTCTGCCCGTTCCGCATCTTCACCCACGTAGGTGCATGATTGCGCCGGCTGCCCGCTAATCGACCTACGCGTACGATTAAATGTTAAGAGGGATTTACGTCGAGTGCATGAATCACTCACGAAAAGTGGTCGGAGAAAAATATTGGAACAAGGAGGAGTTCTCCGATCTCGGCGAGGATCCAGTGCCTGGCTTGATGGTAAAGTTGTCCGATACAGATATCAAAGTGCGCTGGAAAGCGGCATGCAGGCTTGGCTATCTTGGAGATCCCCGGGCGGTCGAACCGCTGATTCACTCTCTTGACTTTTCCCGCCCCTTTGTCGCAGGAGAAGACGAATTCACGTTGAATATGGTCGCAGCCTGGGCTCTGGGCAGGATCAGGGATCCACGGGCTGTAGAACCCTTGATAATGGCGCTGTCAAACCCGTGTGACGATTTCGTCTGGATCGCGGCCTGGGCTCTGGGAGAGATCGGGGATAAGCGAGCGATCGCACCCCTTGAGGCAACATTACAAAGAGGTGGGTTCGAGTGCGTGTGGGCCGGTGATTCGCCTCCTTCTGATACGTTCTGGGATCCTGTTGAACTCGAGGTTCTGGATTCCATCACCGCTGATACGTTCCATGAAGGAGCCTCCCCGATTGTTGTGGCGCTGGAGAAGCTCGGCAGTCCTTTCTAACACGTCTGTATCGCTGGGCGCTTTTCTTAAGGTGTCCGCCATGGATCGAATTATATACATGAACGGGTATCCTGCTACGGCGAGATACTATGTCTCTTGGTCCCGTAGAGTATCTGGTGATCGAGTTTCCGGGAAACCAGTTCAAGGGTGAGATCATCCCGGCATTGCGTGAAGCCGTCGACAATGGATCTATACGAATCATCGACCTTGTATTCGTGCGAAAGGATGATCAGGGTCAGGTGAGCGTCATGGAACTGGATGACCTGAGACTGGATGACCTGAGTAAGGATGCAGCCGATGCGTTTGCACCGATTGCGAAGGAGACCAGTACCCTCCTTTCCGATGAGGACATCCAGAAATTAACCGATGTTGTTGACAGAAACAGCTCAGCAGCATTCTTGCTCTTCGAACACCTCTGGGCAAAGAGATTCCAGGACGCCCTCCTCAATGCCCAGGCCAGGGTGCTTGCCGGGGATCGCATCCCGAGAGAGCGGGTGGATGCCGCCCTGGCATGGAGGGCCGGGGAGCAGGAAGCGGCCGCTGGGAGTACAGCGAGCTGAACGAGGTAAAAGAGGAGGCGTATACCATGAGAGGCGGTCGACCCGGACTTATCGGCACCGTGGCCCGAACAGCGGTGGTAGCCGGAACGGCTACTGCCACATCGCACGCGGTCAATAAACGGATACAGCAGAGAGAGATGCAGAAAGCGGGGGTAGAGCAACAGCAGGCCCTGCAGGAGGAGCCAATGCAGGCGCCCCCTGCTCCCGTCCAGACGGGCGTCAGCCAGGAGCAGAAGATGGCTCAACTCAAGCAATTGGCTGACCTGAAGCAGGCGGGAGCCCTGACGGAGGAGGAGTTCCAGCAGGAGAAGCAGAAGATCCTCGCCCAGTAGAATCCCGGCAGCACATGGATCTGCTGCTCAAGCGTGTTCGATAGCGGCGGTCCCGCCGACGGCGAGCGCCATCAGCTCCCGATTAGAGGCGGTTTGCGAACCGCCGGGGCATTGACGTGCTCACCTCCGTGCGGTATGGGGGGAGAGCGCTGTTCACATGCAATCATCCCCTTTTCGGCAGTACTGATTATTTCAAAGTTCGCCCCCCGTATCCGAGCACATGGCTTCTCCGCTCCTTGGCTTCATCCGGCAGAGTGCGATCCGAGTATCCCCTTGTAGAACCGCTTGGCTGCAATCAGGTCTTTACGACAACAGTCCATGCATCGGAAGATATTTAATTCCCGACGTATGTTTACGCCGCGTTCTCAACCACCCAAATGATGGAGGTCCAATATGTCTGAAAAATGGAAAGGCTCAGTTGATCTCGACATCCGGAATTCCGTGCCCGACTGGGAGTCCTATATCCAGCCGCAGGCTCCGGAAGGAGCCCCCAATGTATTGATGATCGTCTGGGACGACGTGGGCTACGGGGCTATGGACGTCTTCGGAGGGCCCATCGAGACGCCCACCATGAAGCGGATCGCCGATATGGGCATACGCTACAGCAACTTCCATACCACAGCGCTCTGCTCGCCCACCCGTTCCAGCCTGCTCACGGGCCGCAACGCCACCAGCAACAACATGGCCTGCATCACGGAGGCATCGGCGGGTTTTCCGGGGCTCAGCGCCCGCATACCTTTCGAGAACGGGTTCATCTCGGAGGTGCTGAACGAACAGGGCTGGAACACGTATGCCATCGGCAAGTGGCACCTGACCCCGGGAGAGGAGACCGACATGTCCGCGTGGAAGGGGCGCTGGCCCCTCGGGCGGGGATTCGAGCGCTTCTATGGCTTCCTGGGCGGGGAGAGCAACCAGTGGTATCCCGACATCGTTTACGACAACCACCCCATGGATCAGCCCTACCGACCGGAGGAAGGCTACCATTTCTCCAGGGATATCGCTGATAGGGCAATCGAGTTCATCCGCGACTCGAAGATGATCGCCCCGGAGAAGCCCTGGTTCATGTACTTCTGCCCCGGTTGCGCCCATGCCCCGCACCACGTCTTCAAGGAGTGGGCGGATAGGTACAGGGGGAGGTTCGACGAGGGTTACGAGAAGATACGGGAACAGATCCTGGAGAACCAGAAGAAGCTGGGTCTCCTGCCCGAAGATACCGAGCTCTCGCCCATCAATCCGCACGGCGAGCCGAGAACGAGCGGGCCGGATGGCCAGCCATGGCCCGCCCTAGACTTCGTGCCTCCCTGGGACTCCTTGAACGAGGATGAGAAGAAGCTCTTCATTCGCATGGCGGAGGTGTATGCCGGGTTCGTCACCTATACCGATGCCCAGATCGGGCGGATCCTCGACTATCTCGAAGAGTCCGGCCAGTTGGACAATACCATCATCGTTGCCGTCTCCGACAACGGCGCCAGCGCCGAGGGCGGCCCGAGCGGCTCGTTCAACGAGAACAAGTTCTTCAACAACGTCCCCGATACCGTCGAGGCGAATCTGCCCCATATCGACGAGCTCGGCGGTCCCGGGTCATACAACCACTACTGCAGCGGCTGGGCGTGGGCCTTCGACACCCCCTTCCCCTACTGGAAGCGGTTTGCCGGGTACGAGGGAGGGCTTGCAGACATGTGCCTGATTGCCTGGCCTCGCGGCATCAAAGCTCGGGGAGAGATACGCCACCAGTACATCCATGCCGTGGACATCGTCCCGACACTCTACGAACTGCTGGGCATCGAACCGCCGAAGGTGCTGAAGGGCTATACCCAGAGCCAGATCGAGGGGGAGAGCTTCACTCGCACCTTCGACGACCCTGACGCTCCGGGGCGGGATACCCAGTTCTACGCGATGCTCGGCCAGAGGGCGATCTACCACCAGGGCTGGCTGGCAAACACCGTCCATCCGCCACTCTCCGGCTGGAGCCACTTCGGGCACGACGTCTGGGAGCTCTACAACCTCCAGGAGGACCGGGCCCAGATGCACGACCTCGCAGACCAGAACCGGGACATGCTCGAGCTCCTCAAGAGGCTCTGGTTCTACTATGCCGGCGTCTACAACGGTATGCCGCTCGATGACCGCAGCGCACTGGAGATCATCTCCACGCCCCGGCCCCAGCCCTCCCTACCGAGAAACCGCTATGTCTACTACCCGGGCACCGCCGAGGTTCCCGAGTCGGTCGCCGTCAACATTCGGGGGCGCTCCTACACCATCGCGGCTGGTGTGACTATCGACTCGCGGGATGCGCAGGGTGTGCTGTTCGCTCAGGGAGGAGTTGGCGGCGGCCACAGCCTGTATATCGCCGATGGACGGCTTCACTACGTTTACAACTGGCTCGGTGATGCAATCCAGAAGATCTCATCCAGCGATCCCGTGCCGACCGGGCGGCACATCTTTACTGCGGAGTTCGCCAGGGACGGGGAGGATACGGAGACGAAGAGCGCCCTTGGCACCCTCACCCTCTATATGGATATGATGAAGGTGGGACAGGGGCGGATCAGGACACAGCCGGGATTCTTCGGTCTCACCGGCGACGGTCTCTGCGTCGGGCGGGACAGTGGGTCCCCGGTGTCCCCGGATTATACCGCACCCTTCCACATGAGCGGCGGAACGATCGATCGAGTGGTGATGGACGTGAGCGGCGAGCCCTTTGTCGACTTCGAGAAGCAGGTGACGGCCTGGATCGTGCGGGATTGATGCCTGTTTCTGGAGATAAGGGTAGATCTTCGGGGGATACCGAAGAGGCCCTATCGTACGTGCAGGGTGGGGGCAGTTGGGTGTGGTGTAAAGTGACTGACCCTTCATTTTCACCTTCTCCAACCCCTATACTGACATGCTAACCAATCATCCCTTACTTTGCATGACGCCAGGTGCTTTAGTCAGCCTGAGGATGGGAGTACAGGAAACCTCACAGTCAGGTGGATTAAAGGCACGTCGTGCTCTCATGAAGGACAATCGGGTCGGTTCTGTTGCATTTGAGGGACTTTTTAAAGATTTGAAAAAAATTGCGATCCAGCCCCTCACCTATTTCCAGGAGGATAAGCATTCATCCATTAGTGAGGGCTGAAATCCCGCCCTCGGCATTAATACGCGGGTTCAAATGCCATAGAATCGCCTATAAATTCCACGATAGAGATAAGTGTAATGAATGCTGTTATCCACCCATGAAAATCAGACTGACAAGTGTATTTGTAGACGACCAGGGTAAGGCTCTCAAGTTCTATACAGAGGTCTTGGGCTTCGTCAAGAAATCGGATATTTCAGCAGGGAAATTCAGATGGTTAACAGTTGTTTCGCCTGAGGAGCAGGACGGCACCCAGTTACTTCTTGAGCCCAACGATAATCCTGCAGCAAAATCCTACCAGGAATCTATTTTCAACCAAGGTATTCCCGCAGCGATGTTCTTCGTCGATGACATTCAGAAAGAGTATCAGAGACTTAAGAGACTTGGTGTGAAATTCACCAGGGAGCCGACAAAAACACCCGGCTCGACTATTGTCATATTCGATGATACGTGCGGAAACCTAATACAGTTAACGCAGCTCGGCTAGAATTTTTAATGATGACGTTAGCGGGTCTGGAGCTGAGCAAGAGGATAGACCGAGAACATACCGAACAGTCAATATCAGGGATAAGGGCAACAGTTGAAACCTTAAGGATTTACGTCGCACTGTAGCCAAGGGGCAGATGATTAGGGCAGACGCATCCAAGAGATCGAGGGATTTCTGCAGTCCTCTTAGATGCCTTCTATTGGAAGAAGATGGTAAATAGATTTCAATGGCCCATTTTACATAGTGATACAATTTTACCAATAGATGAAGTGGACAAATACCAAAATCATAATTACAGACCGTGGGATTAGTAATCCCGTTACGAATTGTAATATATTGGCTCTATAAAAAAGGTATCCGGCGTATTCCTAGTCTATCCCGCGGATACTCCCTCGGTTTCGATAGTCCGGGGCCTCCCCTCCCCGCGGCCCGTTCCGGGCCGCCCCCTCCCCTCTCCGAGGGGAGGGGAATAGTATGATAGGCCCATATGGGTATGTGAAGCCTCTCCATATCCGGGCTATCGCACGAGGGGGTGGGAGGGGCCTCGCCTGCGAAGATGCCAGCCCCCCGGAGGATGCTCTACCTTAGATGTTTAGATGTGGATTTCGACAGGGCCCTGGAGTTATCTATTTATATGATGTATCGGTATCGGGATTCCATGCCCATGAAGGAATATTTCGGAGACAATGATTGGAAGAACCTCGAAAGCCTGCCGTACGCGGTCTCCATGACGGTGATGGCAGCAGCGCCCTCTGTCCTGGGTGCATGGGGAGAGACCAAAGCCATGGTCCAGGAACCGCCCCGGCTGGCGGCGGCGAGCGGAAGCGAACTGGTCAGCCTCGTCTCTGCCGATATGCAGCCCAAGGCGAAGGATCTGATCAAAGAGCAGCAGAATCTGATGAAGCAGGATCAGATGGGCTATAGGAGCAGGACCATAGCGGCCTGCAAATCCGCTGCCACCGCTCTCGCGACAGTGCCCCCGGACGAGGCCGAGTCCTATAAGAGGTGGTTACTGCAGATAGGCGAGAAGGTGGCGGAAGCCGCCAAGGAGCATGGTGTTGCCATCAGCGAACCGGAAAAGGCGGCCCTCGACGAGATAGCTGCTGCCCTGGATATTCAGGGATAAAGAGAGGATTTTAGAACTTCTCTTTTTCCAACTCTCCGGGACCATAACTAGGGATGAGCACTTCAAACCATGATGAACCAACGGTGCATGGAATCCTATCCGTCCAGAGGCCTGGTCACCAACCGTAGTAGTAGGTTATTTGCATCATCACTATCGTTAATATGAAGAAGATGCCCGCAGCCAGCCATTTCCTTCTTCCGGAGTGCTCGGTGTAGAGAAAAACAATGTACCCGATGGCAATAGCGGCGATCAGCCGGGAGAGTAACAGGGGAATTCTTCCGAAGCCGAGGATCAGGTATGGGAGGATGACCGGGAAAACGGCAAGGATGTCACAGGAAGCGATGGCAATCAGGGTATTGCGGTCGTCCCTGCTTAAATGATATCTCATCGGGGACTCCGGAGCTTCATCGATGATGCGATCCACGATTTTGTCCTTCTCATCATCCGGAAGATACACAACAGAGGAATCGTCAAGCGAGTCGAGAATCCTGTCCCTCAATTCCCGGTTGTTCCTGTCCTTCTTGAGCTCGCTGATGACTCTTTCCTGGTCCGCTTTATCCGTCAGGCCGCCGTAAATCACAGTACTGCCATCGATGATCCCCCAAACGATGTTCACCCCGAAGGTGAGTACCAGCAGGACCGCCGTGAGATACACTCTGCCAAAACCGAGTTGGCTATTCAATAGGATCTGATGGTACCCGCCCAATATCCCACTGACAACGGCGACCATGATGAATCCATACAACCATTCGCTAAGCATATCTCCAAAGGACATGTATCTCCTCTGGAATCCCGTTATCGGATTCGGTGCCATGACAAAATGGCATTTATCAATCTGTAAGATAAAAACCAACTGGCCGGTGTGAGTGCAGGCAAGCATCCATCCTGGATGCATTGAACGACATGAGCGTTGTCATGCAGTCAGATGCGATCATCGTTGACAAGAACCAGATATAAGAGGCTCTACCGAACCTCAGGTCGAAGCTCAAGTTACCGGAGGGCTGGAAGTTCTGGGCCAAGGATCTGATCAAGGAGCAGCAGAATCTGATGAAGCAGGATCAGATGGGCTATAGGAGCAGCAGGGCCATAGCGGCCTGCAGATCCGCTGCCACTGCTCTCCCGACAGTGCCCCCAGACGAGGCCGAGGCCTATAAAAAGTGGTTGTTGCAGATAGGTGAAAAGGTGGCGGAAGCCGCCAAAGAGCATGGTGTTGCCGTCAGCGAACCGAAAAAGGCGACCCTCGATGAGATTGCTGCTGCCCTTGGTCTACATGGATAAAGAACGGGTTTGAGCAAAACCGCTGATCCGTTTATTCCACATCGCATGTGGAGGAGGATTTAAGAAAAACAGGAGATTAAAAAGCATGCAAGACTTGCCGCTCTCAAACGCCACAGATGAACAATGTCCGTCTCCTCTGTAAAGGAGAAGAAGGATCGTCGGTTCCTCACCCTTATGTGGGGTGGTGGACTCCCCATTCCTCCAGGGCATATGCACCCTCCACGTCTACCGGCACGATGGGCATCAAGACAACCGGGGAGGTATAGGCATGGCTCACTTCGGGGCCTTCGGCTCGGGCGGCAACGCAGCGGCGATCCGTTGATCTGACCTATCTTTTCCGCACATGGGATGCTTATCCTCAAACCTTCGATCAGCTTGCCATCTGGTCGATCGCTGCCGTGATCGCCAGGATGAGCGCATCGTCCTGCCCGGGGGCGACCTCCACCCCGTAGGTGTCCCGCACCCGGAACCACTTCTTGGAGACTTCGGCGATCTTCTCCCGCCCTTTCTCGATCCGGTACTCGTGGTCCAGGATGTTGCCCTGGATATCCCAGTCTCCGCCCCCGGGGATATTTACCGTCCAGCGGTCCCGCATGGGCGCGATCAGGGCTTTTTTCAGCGTTGCGGCCGTGCCGCCGCCGCCCTTCTCGATCTCCATCGTGTCCTTTAGCCGGAGCATCTTCTCCTGGATCCTGTAGAGGTCCTGCCCTTCCTTGCTCTGGATGACCAGGGTGTTCCGCACGCGGAGCGCTTTTCCGTCCACCTTGAACGCCCTGTTGCCGGCATTATCCTCGATCCAGTAGTCATCGCCGATAGAGATCAGCTTCTCTCGCATCTTGTACTGGTGCCCGCCTTCGCCTTCTCGGCCCCGGGGACCGCCTTCTGCCCTTCTTCGCAGCATAATTTCGACCTCTCAAATAGCCTCTGGCCCTGTCAAGGGCTCAAGAGGCCTCAAGATGCGTGAACGTATATATAAAGGTTGTTTACCCCTCCGGGGTTGCATCCCAAGGACAGGGCCAATCCATGCCACCGCTCTCGACAATCGCAGCCGGACGGGAACCATCATCGGGATTCCTGAAATCGGGGGAAACGCAGCATGCTTCTGAATTGAAGTAGCCCGGTTGAGCAGAAACGCGATCCGGTATTGGGAGAGCCTCCAGTATAATCCAACAAAGTCGGCGAATGCAGGGAACCTCGAGTCCTCGATCACCGTAATCGCATGCGGGATTGAGAGCGTTAAAAAATTGGGATTGGATTTCGGAACGCATCACAAAGCGGCTACAGCCGCCGCATCTCTCTTCTAGGCCGCCTCGGCGGCTTCCGCTGCTCTCTTGAGCTGGGCGCCAATCCGGATGAGGGCTTCCGGCGTGACCAGGCCACTGGCGATCAGAACTCCTCCAGAGTCGCGGAGCGTTTGCTTCAAGTCTTTTGCCCAGAGATGCTCGATCAGGAAGAGAGCGGCAGCGGTTTCGTTCGGGATCGCACTGCCGATATCGCGGACGTCCTGCTCGGTCATGCCGAATGTCCTCTGGGCGGCCGCCATGGTCCCTCTCTCCCAGCCGGTCTGCACTCCCTCTTCACCGGCAGCACCCAGCCCGATGAGAGCGCCCACGGCGCCTCCGAACCGCTCCCTCTCTTCGTCGCTCAGCTGCGAGGCCTCCAGGCCCGCAACGTTTCCGTCTTTGTCCTTGTACACGAACCGCAGGTCGAGCAGCCGCATGACTCCCTTCTCCATAACCGAATCAAGAGCTTTGCGAACCTGGCCGTGGAATTCCGGCTTGTCAAAGCCGATGACCAGGAACTGGATCGGCCCATACATCACTTCAGCCATACAATTCTCTCCTTCACGCTTTTTCCACTATCCCATCCAGCGATGCATCACCATTCGAAGGATGACTTAAAGGCGGCCAGACATCACACCGATAGTCCGGCATCCTCTAATGGCTATCCCTTAATCAACTCTCTGCATGCCGAGAACGGGCCGTGGAGTATGCGGCATCAAATATTAAAATGTTATGAATGCACAATTTTATCGAATTCTTTAAATAATAGCCTTGCTTTTGTCCATTGCTCCCTCTCCAACGTCAATCGCATATCCTGGCGATCTTATCGGTGCAGTTGTCGCGGGCTGCACTTCAGCCTCGGATGCCTCACTGGAAAGCCCACCGTTCTACCATGTGTATGCCTGTCGGGCAGGCTGTATCGGAGAGCTGACACGTAGGGGCGCTATCCTGCGCTGCGAGAATTCTTGCACGATATCGCGTACGAAGGGGAGGGGTTCAGCTGTTCAAGAGAGGTGTGTAAAAGTTCAGGGTTTATCTGACCCTGCATCCCCTCTACTGCGCATCGCACGATATTCTTCTGTTTAGCTACATCCCAAGTCGGCGAAGTACTGGTCCCTCTCGACCCGTACCACGGCCAGTTCATCCCGAACCGTAGCAAGGGCCTGCTCCAGGGTGGCGTCACCCGGGACGTCCTGTATCGCTCGATCGAGATTCTCCTGTGCTGCTACCAATTCGTCTGCCCGTGCCTCCTGAACATCCGCCGCGTTCGACCTGACCTGCTGCATGTCGTCGCGGACCTGATCAGCCGCTGATCGGAACTCGTCCATCGTTGAGGAGGTATTCAGGCTCTCCAATCTTGCAAGGGATGCATTCAGTTCAACAAGGTCCGAACAGAGTTCGGCCTCTGCATCCGGGACCGTCTCGGTGGCGCAACCTGCGCAGAACAGTGCGAAAATCAGGATGCCGCCCATAAGAAGGCCTATTGTAGCTGCATTTTTTATCCTCATCGTCCTACTCCTGCCGCAGGGCAACCCTGGGCTAAAAAGACCCTCATCACTTCTTCTTCCTGATAATGATTTCCCAGAGATCGTACCTGTTCTACCATTCCCGTACCTTCCCAGGAAGAGCGAGAACAGGAAGGTCTCATGCTCCCGATATCTTCACTCTGGCTATCGAAGACACAATCGGGCGAGACCACGCGTTGGGTATTGCCAGGACGCAGAGGTATCGCAGGTTTTTCATGGGAGAAGTCAACTGGCTGGATTTTTCGTCGAACGCTCCCAAGTTTCGGCGCGTTTCGGTGATCCCGCGGAAAAATGCCAGGATTGGTGGGTATATTTTTCCAGGACGTGACGGATGGAGGCGTCGGCAGTCTAATCGGCTCGATGTGTGCGGGTTGCGGGATTGTTCGGGTATCCGGCGCGTACACCTATACCATTATATATTCCCGACGGGATCAGGGGTTTGTCTTCGGAGACGGGCAAACAGGAGTAGAACGTTCTGGGGTCATGGACATGGTGGAGCTGGAGTTCATCGTAGGAATCGTCCTGGTACTCAATGTCCTGGCCGCCATCAGTATTGTCTTCTTCGAACGGAAGAATCCGACGGCGGCGATGGCCTGGCTCCTGGCGCTCTTCTTTCTCCCCATCCTCGGATTTTTATTCTATCTCTTCTTCGGACAGAACTACACCCGAGAGCGGTTGTTCACTATCAAGGAGAAAGATGACGCCCGACTGAAGTCGGTCTTCGAAGAACAGCACCGTAAGTTGCTCGAAGGGCAGTTCCAGTTCTCGAACCCGGAAGCGGAACAGTACCGTGACGCAATCTTCGCGCTTCTCCAGAACAACCGTGCATTCCTGACCGGAGACAACCGGATCGAGATCTATACGGATGGAAAAGAGAAGTTTACGGCCCTGTTCGACGCAATCCGCAACGCACGCCACCACATCCACCTGGAGTACTTCATCGTCAACAACGACGAACTCGGGCGGGA
>JAXDAH010000134.1:0-17389 GCA_034679905.1 Methanomicrobiales archaeon
CGCGGTCATCGGAAGCCTGCTCCTTCTCCTGCTCGGGGGGAACTACGGCATGGTCTTCCTCCTCGCCGGTGTACTGCTCGCCCCGCTCGGCTTTATCGGCTTTGTCGACGACACCAACATCGTGCAGCGGGATCGGGATTTCCCCACCTTCATCCGCAGCCTGGGCTCGGTGATGGGCGGCAAGGGGATCAACACCGTCTTCGCGCTGGCGGAGGTGGACCGCAAATCCCTGATCCACCTCGAGCCCCTGATCGACTCTGTGTACTCCAAGCTGAACCTGGGTCTGGACGAGAAGCGGAGCTGGGAGCGGTTCATCGGGGAGAGCGGCAGCAACCTGATCTACAAGTACATGAACATCTTCCGCGATGCCGTGGAGCTGGGCGGCTCTCCGGACCGGATCGGACAGATCATCGGCTCCTCGATGCTTGAGCAGGTTCTGCTGCGGGAGAAGCGTGACATGTTCTACAAGGGGTTCATCGTGCTGCTCATCCCCATGCATGCGGCCATGGTGGGCATATTCCTCTTCCTCTTCCACATCCTGCTCCTGATGGCGAAGGGGATCACGGCGGTCATGGAGCAGTTCAGCGGTTCGGAGTCTGCGCTCGCGGATTCGTCCTCCGTCGGGGGGCAGGCTCTCGGGGGCATGGGCCTCTTTGTCAACTTCCCCGAGGGGCAGATGACCGTCTTTGTCGTGATCATCGTATCCCTGCTGACCTTCTTCAACATCATCGCCGGCAAGATCGTCGCCGGGGGGGACCGATACATGTTCTACTTCTTTGCGAGCCTGCTCTGCGTCATCACGGGCGTGATCTATATCGCTGCACCAATCGTCGTCCAGATGTTCTTCAATATTCCTGGTCTCGGGGGTGCGTGAGGTGCAGCAGCGATCGCGCCGGTTTATCCTCCTCCTCTCCGTCGTGGTGACCGGATCCGTCCTGGTCTTCCTGGACATGCCGCTCCCGATCCTCATCAGCGCCACGTTCCTCACCGGTTTCATGGTGATGATCCTGACCGGATCCCTGCGGCTGGGCGGCAAAAGAGGGGAGAAGGGGCAGAGTGCTCCTAAAAAAACCACCCCGGCTCCCGGAGCGGAGGCGGAGCGGACGAAGGTGCGACGTTCCGTATTCGCATCGTTTCCGAATGCCCTCGCGGCTGTGCGGGCGGGCATCGCCCGGTTCCACGCCCGGGGGAGGAGTCCCGAAGAGCATGTCCAGAAGATCGACGAGCTGCTGGATCAAGCGCTCGCCGACAACCCGGTGCCCCCGCAGATGCAGCCAGCGCTCCAAAAAACCGCTGCCCCGGGAGCGAAGCCCGACGTCGATCCCTTCCTGGCGCTCTCCGCTGCACAGCTGGAGGACGAGCTGCTGGCAGATGATGAGGAGTCAGGAGACAGGATTGGCGATCTCCAGAGATTGGACGTGTCCCTGCAGGGCGAGGAGGCGCCCGTCCAGATCGAGGAGGAGACCGACGAGGTGGACGAGATTCTCAAGACCTACGAGACCGAACTGTCAGATCTCGACGATCTGGGAAGCACGGATGCGCTCGCCCAGCAGTTCGAGGATCTCGGGAACGTGGATCTCGATGCCCTCGATCCCGAACTACAGGATGGCAGCGCAGCGGGGGATCCTTCCCCTCAGCAGCCCCCCGAGCCCCCCGCTCCGCCGAAGGCTGGCGCAAAGCCTCCCGAGGAGCCGGGGGGGGATATGCTGGCGTTCGCATCCGGGAGCTCCGGGGACGATCTCCTCTCCACCCTTCGAGCAGATGCCGCCCCGCTGCGCAAAGGCATCGATATGAGCCTCGTCCGGGAGCTGAAGGACCTGAAGGTGGATGCCCGGGATCTGGAGAGAGAACTGGAGGAGACTCTCAAGAAGCTCAAGACCGCACGCACGTGAAGGGACATGCAGAAACTCCCCGTAAAACTGGAGCAGGATGGTCGATGGGTGGTCGGCAGCATCGAGATCGCGGAGGATGCGATCTCGATCGCCGCCCCGATCGCAAGGGAGATCCCGTATAAGTCCATCGTCGACGTCCAGGAGAGAAAGAGCCTGCTCATCGTCACCCTAAAGGACGGGACGACGCTGAAGATCGCCTCTGTAGAGAAGGTGCTCCAGATCCTGAAGCGCAAGATCTCCATCTCCTGCAGCGCTTACCGCCTGATGGCATACTTCATGTCGCCGGCGATTCGGGGCGGCGTCCTCGTCACGAGCGCCCGCTGGGAGAAGGGAGCCGTTGCAGTCCTGAAGTCCGGGATCTGGTTCGTGAGCCAGGAGAAGCAGGTCTGCGTTCCCCTGACCGAGGTGGCCGCGATCGAGCTGACGCAACGGGAGGTTCAGGGGAAGCAGACCGAGGTTATCAAGATCGACCATCTGGAGCAGAACGAGGTGATCACAAGCTTCGTGCTCTGCCCGCTCTCCACGCTGCAGGTGCTCTACAACTTCTTAAAAGACGCTACAAAGGGGATGGATATGCAGGGAAACGAGCTCGATCCCCTCTCCGCCCAGGTGGCGATGCTGGTCTACAGCGGGATGGACGCCCATGCGATCGAGAACATGCTCTCCATCTCCCAGAAGCAGCTGGAGGCGGTGTTCGACAGGTTGATCGGCCTGGAGATCGCACAGGTGGTCTGCGTTCGAAGGGAGGTCCAGCTCACGCCAAAAGGTGTGAGATACATATCAGACGCTGTAAAAAATCCAACGCAGTAAATATAATAGATTATGACAATTAGAAATATTTAAATAATTATTTGCAATTATAATTGTATTGGTAGTTATGGGACGGATTCTCATCGTCGACGATACCCTCTTCATGCGGACACTCCTGAAAAACATCCTCTTCTCCGGCGGCCATTCCATCGTCGGCGAGGCAGGGGACGGCGAGGACGCGGTAACGAAGTACAAAGAACTGAAGCCGGAACTGGTCACCATGGACGTAGTGATGCCCAAAATGAACGGGATCGAGGCGCTGAAGACGATCCGATCCCTGGACCCCGGCGCCCGCGTGGTGATGTGCACGGCGGTAGGGCAGGAGCAGATGGTCAAGCTGGCCATCAAGAACGGAGCGAAGGGCTACATCGTAAAACCTTTCCAGGCCCCAAAGGTGCTGGAAGAGGTCAGAGCGGTTCTCGCCTGATGCCTCGCGTGCTCATCGTGGATGACTCCGTCTTCATGCGGACCATCATCGCGGATATGCTCAGAACGGATGGGAGCCTGGATGTGATCGGGACGGCATTCGACGGGCGGGATGCCCTGAAGAAGATAGAGGAGCTCGAACCGGACGTGATCACGCTGGATATCGAGATGCCCCGCATGAATGGACTGGAGGTGCTGCAGAGGCTGGAGGAGACGGGATCACCTGCAAGGGTGCTGGTGCTCAGTTCGCTGACCACGCGCGATGCGGAGATGACCACCCGGGCCCTCCGCCTGGGGGCGGACGACTTCATGTTCAAACCCAAGGAGATCACGCAGACGCGAGGGATCGAGCGGGAGCTCGTCGCCCGGATACGGAACCTCATCGACCTTCCTGATCGAATGCCCGATCTCGCACCGGTCGACGGGAAGCCCGCCGGGATCGCGGTGGTGGTGGGTTCGTCCGCCGGCGGTCCGCCCATGCTCGACCGTCTCCTCGCCTCCCTCTCTCCGAAGCTCCCGGCCGCCGTGATCGTCACGCAGCACATGCCGCCGGGATTCACCGCGCCGCTCACCGAGCGGTTGCGCCGGATCTCCCGGCTGCCGGTGAAAGAGTCGGAGAACGGCGATATCCTGAAGCGCGGGAGCGTCGTGGTCTCAAAAGCGGGAGTCCACACGGTGATCTCCGCGATCCTGACAGAAGACGGGCGGAAGAGCGGGCGCATCGTGCACACCGCCTCACCGCCGTTGCACGCCGTCCGCCCGGCCGTGGACGTGACGTTCTCCTCCGCTGCACGCGCCTATGGAGAGCGGACCCTCTCCATCCTCCTCTCCGGGATGGGAAAGGATGGCGGCGATGGCACGGCGGCCGTGAAAGCGGGCGGGGGAGTGACGATGGTCTGCGATGCCGCGGACTGCCTGGTCTACGGCATGGCCCGCTCTGCACTCGAACGGGGCTGCGTAGACCACGTCGTCCCATTCGGGAGGATGCATGGCGAGATCGAGCGCATCGTGACCGGTATGGGAGGCGCTGCCGCATGACGGATGCAGAGATGTACCGACGGCTCTACGTGGCGGAGTCTCGCGACAACCACGAGATCCTGGTGAGGAACCTCCTCGCACTGGAGGAGGAATCCGGGAGTGCAGCAATCGACGAGATCTTCCGCGCCGCCCACAGCATGAAGGGCATGTCCGCATCCATGGGATTCGAGGGCATGGAGCGGCTCTGCCATGCGATGGAGGACATCTTCCAGCTCATCCGCAGCGACGCCCTGGCCCCGGCGGCCGAGGCGCCGATCGACCTGCTGCTGCGGTGCACCGACCAGATCGAGACCCTGCTCGACGACATCGAAGGTGGAGGGGAGGGGTCCCTGCCACAGACCCAGGATCTGCTGACCGCACTCGCCGGTTTCCTGCGGGCGTGCGGAGCGAAAGGGGCCGCGCCGCTGCTCCCAGAGACATGCGATCCAGACAGTCGGGTTTCGTCCTCCGCGGGCGCAGGAGCGCTCCCGAAGCAGGCATTCGAGATCGGAGTCCGCCTGGACGCAGGATGCATGACACGGAACCTGCGGGCGATGCTCGTCCTGGCGAATCTCCAGGAGCTCGGGTGCATCCGGGCCACGACACCCCCGCGCCAGGTGCTCGAGGACGGCGAGTTCGACGGCAGATTCACGGTGATCCTGGAGAGCGATGCCGGACAGGAAGCGCTCGAGACGGCGGCGATCGGCTCCGAGGTGGCCGAAGTCTCCGTCATCCCCGTGGATGGGGCCGAACCCGCAGGCGGATCGCGATCCCTCCCCGCGGCCGACTCCGCCCCGTCCACCGAGCGGACGGACAGAAGCCGTGAGGTGAAGCATATCCGGGTAGATATTGCCCGCCTGGACACCATGATGAACCTCGTCGAAGACCTGGTGATCAACCGCGGGCGGCTGAAGCAGATCGCCACCCGGTACGAGATCAAGGAGCTCGACGAGGCCCTGAACATGATGAGCCGTTCTGTCGCCGATCTCCAGGCCCTGATGATGAACATCCGCCTGATCCCGCTCAGCCATATCTTCAACCGCTTCCCACGGGTGGTGCGCGATGCAGCCCGACACGAGGACAAGGAGATCGAGTTCGTCGTGGAGGGGGGGGATACCGAGCTCGACCGCAGCGTCATGGACGGCCTCTCGGATCCGCTCCTGCACCTGATCCGCAACGCGGTGAACCACGGCATCGAATCACCCGATGTGAGGGAGAAGAAGGGGAAACCACGGAAGGGCACGATCCGCCTCTCGGCGCGAAGAGACCGCGACAATGTGATCCTGGAGATCGAGGACGACGGCGCCGGCATCCAGGTGGAGCGGGTGCGGGAGAAGGCCATCGAGAGGGGTCTCATCGAGGCCGCACAGATCCTCCCCCGGGAGGAGGCGATCGATCTCCTCTTCCGGCCCGGGTTCAGCACGGCGGATACGGTCACCGACATCAGCGGGCGGGGCGTGGGGCTTGACGTGGTGCGAAGCGCGATCGAGTCCCTCAAGGGGACGATACGCGTCGAATCCGAACCCGACAGGGGGACGCGGTTCGTGTTGATGCTCCCCCCGACGATGGCCATCGTCGAGGTGATGATGGTGCGGGTCGGGAAGCGGCGCTGCTCCCTGCCCATCCACAACATCGTGGAGGTCGCCAGCCTGAAACCCGGGTCCCTCTACCGTATCGGGGGGAGGGAGGCGATCATGATCCGTGACGAGGTGCTGCCCCTGCACCGCCTGGAGGACATGTTCGGCAGCTCGGACGGCCGCGACGTGCTGATCGTACTCCAGGATCAGGCACGGAAGTTCTGCATTCCCGTCTCCGCCGTGGACGGGCAGCAGGAGGTGGTGGTCAAGCCGCTCTCCAGCATCTTCGGAACCTGCCGGGGGATCAGCGGGGTCACCATACCGGGAGATGGAGACGTTGTGCCCATCCTCGATATACGCACGCTGATAGGAGGCGATGCATGATGCCATTGACGAGCAGTCAGATAGATGCACTGAACGAGCTGGGAAATATCGGGGCTGCCCATGCGGCCACCACCCTCTCGCAGATGCTGAACACGAACATACAGATGACGGTTCCCGAAGTCCGCCTGCTGGATATCGTCGACATCCACCACCACCTGGGAGACGAGATCGCAGCGCTGGTGGTATTCCAGATCCAGGGCGAGCTTGCCAACGGTGGTTTCGTCCTCCTCAACATGCCCGGCAGTTCGGCGATCCGGCTGACGAACACCCTGCTGGGTATGACCGATATGGAGCGCGCCCTCTCGGAGATGGACAGAAGCGCCCTTCTGGAGATCGGAAACATCATGGTCTCCTCCTTCCTGGACGCCACCGCGGAGCTCCTCAACATCGTCATGCTCCCCTCTCCGCCGAGCCTGGCGATCGATATGCCCCACGCGGCGATGGAGTCCCTGCTGGCGGCTCAGGCTGCCGATATCAACGAGGTGGTGCTCTTCAGGACAGAACTGACGTCGGATGAGCACCGTATCGTCGCGGACCTGATGCTGCTCCCCAATCCCCCCATGCTCTGCGACATCCTGCGGATCCTGGAGGGGCTGCTGCAGCCTCCCGCCTGAGGCCGGGTATGGAGGAGACAGCAGGCAGAGATGCAATCGTGGTTGGCATCGGGGAGTACCGGATCGGGTGCGCACCTCTGGCCACCATCGGGCTCGGGTCCTGCATCGCGCTCATCCTGCACGATGAGGCACGCTCCCGGGGTGGCATGGCGCATATCATGCTGCCGGCGGCAAACGGGAGACAGGATCGTCCCGGAAAGTACGTCGACAGTGCCCTGCAGGTGCTGCTTGCGGGTCTGCGGGAGCAGGGCTGCAGGAACGGATCGGTCGTGGCTACCCTCGTGGGCGGGGCCACCATGTTCAGGGACTTCTGCGGCGCGCTGAACATCGGCGAGAGGAACATCGCGGCTGCCCGGCTGCTCCTGCACGAGCACCGCATTCGGATCCAGGCCGAAGAGACCGGCGGCACCTTCGGGCGCTCGCTCGTCTACTATCCCCAACAGAACGGGAAGGTATGCATTCGAAGGGCAGACGGGGCATGCATCGATCTGTGATCGCTCTCCTCTGTCTTGCCGTCTGTGCAATCGGAACCGTGCAGGGCGGCATCGTCCAGTTCGCACCCGGACTGGATCAGGTGCCTTCGGTGCGCGTGAGTGATATGGTCTCCGGCAGGGAGGGGGAGTGCTACTTTGCCACGGACAACGGACTCTCCATCTTCAACGGCACCTGGCGCACTCTCCACCCGAACCACTCCAGCCGGCGGGAAGGTGTACTGAGCGATCGGGTGCTCTCGCTGGAGCTGGATGCGGAGGGGACGCTCTGGATCGGCTACTCGACGGGACTGCAGTGGTATAACGGTAGCGGATTTGTCACCCTGCAGGATCAGCAGCTGCTGAAGAACCTGATCATCCAGGACATCCTGCGACAGGACGGTGCGATCTGGATCGCCAGCGGGGACGCCGGTCTGCACCGCTATCGGAACGGCACCTGGACCTGGTTCAAGCCCCATGGGGAGAGCGGATTAACCTGCAACCACATCAATAGCATGGCACGGGATCCCGAGAGCGGAGCAGTCTACTTCGCGGGCGGCGATGCGGGCATCTTCATACTCGAGAACGAGTCTGACCCTGTCCGATTCCAGCCGCTCTCCGGCAGCTGGGGCGGTATCCGGGAGGTCCGGAGCGACCCCTCGGGCGGCGTCCTCCTCTTCAACGGCACGCATGTCTACCACCTGCGCGGCGGTCGTCCCCCGAAGATCGAGATCCGGGTCGATGCGCTCCACCCCCGAACGGAGGAGATCCTGGATGCCGTGCGGACGCCGGCGGGCGATCTCCTTCTCGCGACCGATACCGGCATCTTCCTCACGGAAGTAGGGGGGATGCGGTTTCATATGAGGAAAACCGATGGCCTCTGGAGCGACCGGGTGCGACGTCTCTTCCTGGACGGCGAGGGGAGGTGCTGGTTTACGACGCCGGCATCCGTGGGCTACATCTACGGCTGGTCCGAGCGATCACCCGTGATACCAATACACCCGCCGGAGGAAGCCATGGTGATATCTGCACCCGCCATGCCTCCGTCGACCCAGGATCCAGCGGCGGTGCAGGACGATCCAGGGCATGATGTCGCCCCAACCCCGGACCCGCTCGGCGAATTTTTCGGCAGCGTGGAGGCGTGCATTGCGGCATTCCGCATATGGGCAGGAGACCTGTTCTCGTCGTTCCATTGATTCTCATTCATCTCCGCCCCGAGCGGCCTGCAGGTTCTTGGATGCCCGACCATCGTTCCCAAAGCCGCAGGCAGCGAGAAGTGCGCTGCCCTGTACTCATGTTGAGCTTCTAAGAAGACATCGAAACGGGCTGCAGTTGCCATACGTACCTATCCGCGGACGGAGACAGGGGGGAGCTCTCACCATATCCTCATGGCTACGATTGTGGCGATCATGCCATGTCAACAGAAGATCCACGATTCAAACTCCCATCCTCCAGAGGCTATCGTAACTAGCTGGAGGGGGGGCATTGGGGGGTGGGGGGCGCTGCCCCCCTCCCCCTTGAGAACCCCCTCCCCCAATATTGCGATAGGCTTGGGTTCTTGCATTCTACAACTGCAATTAGGGTGGCAGGGCGGAGGTGTGTTCACTTAGAATTTCCGATACCGATACAATTCCAGGACCGTCAGAGCTCGGAGAAGCATCCGACCATATAGAATACCATCGAAGGTGTGGTTTCCGGAGAGAAAGGATCTTAGAAATGGGAAGGTTCACCGGCATACCTCCGCGAGCGCCTCCATAGAGGGTGAGACACATACCGCGGAGTCGGGGGCATGCGCAACGGTCAGGAGGCTCCGGCAAACCCTGTATTCAGTCCTGCAGCGCGATCCTGGGCTCTACCTTGAGGGTCTGCAGGCAGAACTGGTCGATGGAATCGAGGAGGGCTTTTTTCGCACGCTTCGCCCTTTTCTCGTCCTCGTGGAAGAAGTCAAGGGCGATGTATTCGAGCGCGGTCGCGTAGTGGGGGAGAGAAGGCGACCTCCTCTTCAGCTCCCGCAGCTGCTGGAGCGCGTTCTGCTTCTCCCGGGAGAGGAGGGCAAACGCCAGATCCTGCAGCTGGATGAGGTGCGGAGGCATGCCCTTCGCAATCGCCAGCTTCCGGAAGGTGTCATAGGTGGACCGGACAGCGGTCAGCGACGCAAGCTTCATGCCGTAGTAGATCGGCTCGAGATCCTCCGGGTACTGCTGCATCATCTGCTTGACGATACCGGCGGCGCCGATGGCGTCGCGCTCCTCCAGGCGGATATAAAAAGATTCGCGCAGGAAGACCATATCGTCGAAGAATCGTTCCGTGGCGATCTTCAGGAGCTCCAGCCGCATCTCCCGGTTGCCGTCCCGGCGGGCCTTCTCCAGCCCCATGTAGAAGAACCGCTTCTCGCTCGGGAACCACTCCAGCGCGCAGGAGACCATGAGCCAGAAGGCCCTGGTGATCAGCGGATCGGCAACCGTCTGGAGCTCGGGGAGACGGTGAACGGGCGGGCCCCTCTCTGCCAGGAGAAGCATCTGTTCGCGGGCGAGGAGTTCGGCCTCTCCGGGGCGGGCGCCTGCTCGTTCACCCCTGCTGGCAATCTCGGAGAGCGAAAGCATGTAGTAGCAGTAGGCGACAGCAGTCCCGATGGCAGCATCCGTCTGCGCGTACCGGGAGAGATACTGGATGGCATGGACGTAGTCCCCTGCCTTCATCAGCTGCACGCCCGCAGCGATATCCAGACCCGTTCGGAGAGCGGTATGCTTCCGGGACCGGAGCGCATTGGCGATCACCTTCTCGATGAACTCCGGGTCGGCTGTACGTCCGCACTCCTCCAGGAGCTTGAAGGTAATGGCGTCGATGAACGTATCATGGGCGTCGTCGTCAATCCCGGCGGAGAGATCGTCCAGAGAGGCGATCACGTAACCGTAGAAGACGGGCAGGTTCGCCTCCACCTTCTTTGCATTCTTCTGGATGTAGGAGATGAACTCTCGCTGCAGAAGTTTCAGTCTCTCCTCATGGGGCAGATCTGAAGACTTCTCCTCCGGCATACCATAGGATATGTTGAATTTGGGTGTATGATAAATTTTCTAATTAAAAACGCAGATAATTTCATTCAAGGAGATTATACTGGTTGCGTCACTCAATTTTCCTGCCGTATGGGCGGGCGGGCATCTCACCGACATGAGATTCGGCAGAAAGCGAAGCCATCCTATGTTTGGGCCACGGCTCGTTTTATTGGACTATTTACGAGGGCAAAACCCGAGCTGATCCGTGTTCCTCTCTGCGGTGCGATTGATCCTGCCCTGGATTAAACCGAGCACTTCGGATTACCCGACACCGAACCGTTCCGATCCGGGCATTCCCGATCTCCAGGTCTATCGCAACAGCGGAGGAGGGGGCTTTGAGGAGGAGAGGGGGGCGCACCCCCCTCCTTCCGAACCCCCACATCGCAAGTAGCGACCGTCTTGGATGCCTGAGATGTCCATCCCGGGACTGCGCCCCTCCGGAATGCGGGCTTCGTTCCAATGTATGCGAATCGATCCCCCACTCTCCACTTCTTCTCCCGGTCTCTGCCAAACCATTGGAGGATCTTAATGGTATCAGGGTGCATGAGCGGGGAGAGGCGGCACATCCTCCACGATAATGCAGTTACGTCGGAGACCGAGACACATATCTCCCCTTAGCGGACCCACCAAAGGTTGGGGAGCTCCAAGACTACAGAACTCGTGGCAGATAGCACAACGATCTCCATGCCGGCATTCTGCCGGCAAGCGGAACCGCGGAGGTACCGGGGATGAAATAGGGTATCTTCGGGGATTCGGAGGTGCATGCAGGTTAATATCGATGCCCGCAACCCTGCGCGCACGGGGGAGAGCCCGCCGGGGCAGAGAAGGAGATGACCGGGCCTCACTTCTTCGCTTCGGAGTAGTAGTACTCGCCCCGCGCCCTCTGTTCGCGGTCCAGGAAAGAACCCGGCTTGTTGATCCGGGGTCTCCCGCTCCTGTCACGACGGAAGGTGATCCCGAGCTCCCGGAGGAAGCGGTTCATCCCCTCCTGCATCTCGAACGGCCCCAGCGCCTCGCCGGATTCGCCCGGCGTGCCGGAGAAGACCATCATGCGTTCGCTGATCATGTCGATCAGGTAGATGTCGTGGTCGATGACGAGCACCCCCACCTTCTTCGCCTCCGCATGGCTGCGGATCACTCGTGGCAGCCGCACCCGCTGCTCCACGTCCAGGTGGGCGCTGGGCTCGTCCAGGATGTAGAGATCTGCATCCTGAGAGAGGCAGACCGCGATGGAGACCCGCTGCAGTTCGCCGCCCGAGAGCTCGTTCACCGGCTTCTGGAGGATGTGCTGCAGAGCGAGCGGCTCGATCACTTCATGCTGGTAGAATGCGGAGTCGAACTTCTTCGTGATCCCCCGCAGCACGAACTCCACGGTGTCGCACGATGTCCCCTTGATGTACTGCGGCTTGTAGGAGACCCGGATCGTGCGATCGAGGCTTCCCTCATCCGGCTTCTCCTCGCCCGCCAGGAGCCGGGCGAATGTACTCTTCCCGATCCCGTTCGGACCGACCACCCCGAGCACCTCGCCGGCGCGGATCTCCCCCCCCTCCGCGTGCAGGCTGAACGCCCCGAAGCGTTTGGTCAGCGTCGGAAACTCAAAGAGCGTCTCCAGCACCGCCTCCCCGCCGTGCAGCCGCCGCTCGAACGAGACACTGTAGTCCCGGAAGCGGATGTTCTCCTCGGGCAGGTACCCCTCCAGATACTGGTTGATGCCGTTCCGCACGCCTTTGGGCTGGGTGATGATGCCGTAGACCGAGGATTTGCCATAGCCGATGTGAACCGTATCGGCGAGCATATCCAGGATGGCGAGATCGTGCTCCACGATGACGATGGGCCGCGTGGCGGCGAGTTCACGGATCAACTCGGCGGCGACCATCCTCTGGTAAATGTCCAGGAAGGGCGTGATCTCGTCTAAAAAGTAGAAGTCCGCCTCCCGCGAGAGGCACGCGGCGAGGGAGATCCGCTGCAGCTCGCCGCCGGAGACGGTGCCGATGTCGCGCTCGAGGATAGGCCGCAGGGAGAGGCGATCGATGTATTCCGCGAGCTTCCCCCGCTCGTCCGTGGTGCGTAGCAGCGCCTCCACGCTCCCCTGGAAGACACGGGGGATCTGGTCGATGTACTGCGGCTTCTGCGCCGTTTTTACGGCTCCCTGCGCGACCCGCTGCAGGTATTCGAAGAGTGCTGTGCCGGCGTACTCCTTTAAAATATCCTTCCAGTCCGGCCTCTCCTCCACCTGCCCCAGGTTGGGGTGCAGCTGGCCGGTGAGGATCTTGATGGCGGTGCTCTTCCCGATCCCGTTCGCACCCAGAATTCCAGTCACCTTCCCCTCCACGGGAGAGGGGAGTCCGTAGAGGACGAACCCGTTCACGCCGTAGCGGTGTGTCGGGTGCTCCAGCTCCTCGGGGAGCCCGATGATATCGATCGCCTCGAAGGGGCACTTCTTGATGCAGATGCCGCACCCCACGCAGAGCTCCTCGGATATCACCGCTTTTCCATGCTCGCCGATCTGGACCGTCTCGTCTCCGGTCCGGACCCTCGGGCAGTAGAGGATGCACTCCGTGCCGCACCGTTTGGGGTGGCAGCGTTCTTTGTGAATGACGGCGATTCGCATGGCACTTCCTCGGGAGAGGCGAGTTAGAGATTAAAAAAGAGCGGGGTCAGGAGGACGGTCCAGGCGATATACCAGAAGGCGAACGTCATGAAGCCCTGGTAGAACCAGTCTTTAGTCGTGAGCGTCGTCGGATCGATCCGCAGCGCGATGAATATATACCGCTGGACGACGAGTCCGATGACCAGCAGGATGATGCCGAGGGATGCGTTCGGCTGGAGGGCAGTCACGGCATCCGGTTCGCCGCTCAGGAGAAACGAGAGCGCTCCTGCCCCCAGACCGGCGAAACTGGCAACGGCTGTACGAACGATCCGTTCCCTGTGCGCCTTCTGCTTCTCTATCTTGTCGGGAAGCCCCTTGCCGCCTTTCTTCGCCTCCCCTACCATTGTATAACCACTAGACTAATTTTTGTTGTGGAGCCATATGTAGTTTGGTATACCATGGCAACGCTGCAGGGAATGAGCGGGATGGATCTGACGGCAATGGTCCAGGAGCTGCAGGCCCTGCTCCCCCTCTGGGTCGGGAAGATCTACCAGTTCGACACAAAGACGCTCGGCATCCGGCTGAACGGCGAACATGCCAAACACCAGCTGCTGGTGGAAGCCGGGAGACGGGCGCACCTCACGGCGGAGTTCCCCCCGCCTCCCAAGATCCCCCCGGGATTCGCGATGCTCCTGCGCAAACACCTCAACGGTGGGCGGATCCTCGCAATCGGACAGGTCGGGATGGAGAGAGTCTTCTACCTTGCCGTCCAGAAGAGAGATGCCAGCTACCGCCTCTACCTCGAGCTCTTCGACGAGGGGAACGCGATCCTCTGCACGGAGGACGACACCATCATCAAACCCCTCTGGCACCACCGCTTCCGGGATCGGGAGGTGGTCCCCGGATCGACCTACGCGCTCGAGGGGAGAGACTGCAGGCAGCAGTCCCCGACCGAATTCGTGGGGTTGCTCCGGCAGTCCGCCCGCGACCTGGTCCGCACCCTTGCCGTGGACTGTATGCTGGGCGGTCCGTACGCCGAGGAGGTCTGCCGCCGGGCGGGAGTGGACAAGACCGCTCCAGCTGTCGAAGCGGATGCCGGAGCGGTCTTCAAAGCTCTCTCCGATCTGGTGCGGGATGTGAAGGAGGAGAGGAGGCCTGTTATTATGGAATCGGGCTGCTGGCCCATCCCTCTGGGTCGCGGGGCGGTGATCCAGACCTTCGATTCGTTCAACCAGGCTCTCGCCACCTACTACCCCGCCGCCGCACCCGCCGGGAGACCGAAAGGAACCACCCCGCTCACCCGCGAGGAGGTGATCCGCCGGCAGCAGGAAACCTCTATCGCCCGGTTCGAGCAGCACATCCAGCGTCTGGAGAAGGTGACGGAGCGGATCTACGAGAACTACACCCTGATCCAGGAGGTGCTGTCGGCCTTATCCGTCGCCCGGAAGACGCGGTCCTGGCAGGAGATCGAGGGTCTCCTGAAAAAAAGCGACACGCCTCTCGCCCGAAGAGTGGTGGCGGTGCATCCGGCCGAGGATGCGGTGGAACTGGATATCGGCATCCCCGTGAAACTACCGCTGCACCAGAGCGTCGAGGAGACGGTCGGGGGATACTACGACCAGATCAAGAAGCTGCGGCGGAAGCGGGAGGGCGCTCTGGCTGCCATGGAGCGGGCTCTGCCCGAGAAACGGACGGTAGAGAGGCGGGGCGTGCTGACGCCGGCGAAACCCCGCTGGTTCCACCGCTTCCGCTGGTTCTACACGAGCGACCAGGTGCTCGTGCTCGGGGGAAAGGATGCCGAGCAGAACGAGGAGCTGGTGAAGAAGTACATGGAAGGGGGCGATACTTTCGTCCACGCCGATGTCCACGGAGCCAGCGTCGTGATCGTGAAAGGGCAGACGGAGAGGATGGATGAGGTGGCGCAGTTTGCCGCCTCCTTCTCGGGGGCCTGGAAGGCGGGCCACTTCACGGCGGATGTCTACAGCGCCCGCCCGGACCAGATCAGCAAGACCCCGCCGTCGGGAGAGTATATCAGCCGGGGCTCGTTTATCGTGCGGGGGGAGCGCACCTACTACCGCGACGTGCCGCTCGCGGCAGCGATCGGATTGCAGCTCAGCCCGGAAGCGAACGTGATCGGAGGACCTCTGAGTGCCGTCTCCGCGCACGCAAAGGTCTGGGTGCAGCTGGCCCCCGGTCCATTCGGAGAGAACGATACGGCGAAGAAGGTGGTGCGGCTCCTCCGCCAGAAGGTCCCTGTGGAGTACGAGCGAGCGATGCGCGGCATCCTCTCCACCGAACGGGTGGTGGCATTCGTGCCGCCCGGCGGATCGGAGATCGCGGGGGAGCATGAAGGCTGAGTTCCTGGACTTCCGGGACGATCACGGTGAGATACACCTGGTCCCTGAGACGCTGGACGATCTCTGGCATCTGGGGCACCTGATCCGCCCCGGGGATCTAGTATTTGCTACAACCCTCCGCAGCATGGAGGCCGCGACGGACAAGGTGCGCCCGGAGAAGGCGGAGAAACGCCCCGTTCGGCTGGGCATCCGGGCGGAGAAAGTGTCCTTCCAGAGCTACGCTGCCCGCCTGCGAATCGGGGGCGCCATTCAGGCCGGCGTGGACGTCGGCTCCTACCACACGCTGAACCTGGAATCCGGTCAGGAGATCTCGGTGATCAAGACCTGGACGCGGCAGGACATGGAGCGGATCGAGCGGGCGGTGAACGCATCCGTCTTCGGGGTGGTGCACATCCTCACCCTGGAGGAGGGTGCGGTGGAGCTCTACCGCATCCGACAGTACGGCCCCGAGGAGGTGGCGGAGCTGACCATGGGGAGCGGGAAGGGATCCGGCGCCTACCAGCGACAGGAGTTCTTTGAGACGATCCGCCGCTGGCTCTCGGGAGTCAGCGGGCCGATCGTCCTGGCCGGACCCGGTTTTGTGAAGGAGGACTTCTTTAAATACCTTCGGGACGCTGGCGATCCCGCCGTGGATCGCATCCGCGTCGTGGAAACGCGGCGGACCGGACGGGGCGGTGTGCAGGACGTGATCGGCCAGGGGACGCTCGAACGCCTCTCGGGCGACCTCCAGCTCCAGAGGGAGGTTCAGCTGATGGAAGAACTGCTGATGCGGATCAGCTGCGGGAGACCCGTGGCCTACGGGCGGGCGGAAGTCCGCGAAGCCGTATCCTACGGCGCCGTCCAGCAGATCCTGGTCACGGACGACCTGCTGCAGGATGCCGGCATCCGGAGTCTGATCGAGGAGGGCGAGCGGATGGGCGCCCGGGCGGTTATCCTCTCTTCTGCCTTCGATCCGGGCCGTCAGTTGATGGCGCTCGGAGGGATTGCCGCCCTGCTCCGGTTCCCGATTGCGTAACCGCCATGGCGCGGGAGACTTCCCTTCTCGTGCGGGGCAAAAATGCACCAGCTCTGCCGAACCGCTTGCGACATCGCTTCCGCTGAGTGTATCTCCCCGGGGTCGGGATGGAGACTCTTGATCGGATTCTGGGTGCTTTCACGGGTGCAGGCGCTCCACCGGGCGGCATCGGGGAAGGAACCGGTTGATGCGCGCGAAACGGCATGCAATCCGATCCGTGCTCTCCCCGCCCGCCGCCAAGGATACCGCTCGCCCTGGATCCTGTTTGGATGCGGGGTCCGGTCTGGGGGATTCGGATACGCTCAGGACGCATGCACAATTCTGGGGCGTGTACTGCGGATATACGGAGCGCTCTGCGTTCAGAACGCTCTGGAACCGTTCTGCCGCCCGCAACGATCGCGCCCGATCCGGACGATATGCGGGGATCATCCGCCCGACTTCACGTCGATGAGTCGGATGCAATCGCCGTCCCGAACATAGTCATCCTCCGGCACAACCTGCCCGTTCTTGACGACGAGCACATCGAGGGGGTTGATCCGGAGCTCGCGGAGAAGATCCTCGATCCTCGATTCCTGGATCGACACCTCGCAGACCTCTCCTCCCGGAAGCTCGACTCTCAAACGCTCATGCCTCCTGCCTGTCACGCGCACGCATGCACTACTCCAGGTTCAGCTCGCACACCCGGCATCCACCTGGTGCCCTGCCATCGAGAGAGGGGGAGCGGGGCTGGATCGCAGCCCGCTGCAGATCGCTGCCGAGGCCGTAATGCCGGAGCGGCAGTGCGGCAACGATGCCGTCATGCTGGGTACCGTCAGCCCCCTGCATCGGGGCAGGGCCGGCACCTCCGCTGGAGCCCCCGTTACCGGGAGACCCCCCGGTACCCCTCCACCCACACCTCTCCCGAGGGCCCGATCTCCTTCTTCCAGATGGGCACACGCTTCTTCAGCTCGTTAATCGCATACTCGCAGGCCAGGAACGCCTCGTGCCGGTGCGGGGCCGCTGCCGCGATGAGCACGATCTTATCGCCCACCGACAGCGTCCCGACGCGGTGGATGACAGTGAGCGAGAGGATCTGGAATTTGTCCATCGCCTCGTCGCGGATCCTCTCCAGCTCCTGTACAGCCACCTCCGGATACGCCTCGAGCACCATCTTCTCGATCCCGTCGCCCCGCACGGTCCCTACG
>JAXDAH010000135.1:0-2648 GCA_034679905.1 Methanomicrobiales archaeon
AGGACGGTCCTGGTGGACGACCTCTACCGCCACCTCCTGAAAAACGAGTCCGTCGCCGAGGCCTTGCGCCACGCCCAGCACAACATGATTCGGCGGGGGTACGCCCCGTTTTTCTGGGCCGCCTTTGTGTCGACCGGGCGGAATTGACGGGAGAATCCACGCGGGGCCTTGCCCGGCCGAGATCCCCCGGCAGGCGGTCGCGGCCCTGGCTGCGGATCGTTGCTTCGATCGCGACGCCAGGGGATGCCCGGCGCCTCCGGAAGTGCGTCCCCCCCCCCGGCGCACGGGGAAGAGGAGCGGTTTCCGGCGTACAACGAGATCGCGGGCAACCCTCTCCTCGGGATGCGTTTCTCCGAGGAGACCTTTGCAAGGCGCCCCTTCCGAGTCGTGCGCGCGCAGGCAGGCGGGGAGGCAGGACGCGCTCCCCAAGAGGGCATTCCCGGTCTCGAGGGAAGGGCGAGGGGAGGCTCCTCGGGGAGGCATCCACCGCTCTTTCTGCCGGATCCGATCCGGCGGGCGCCGCGCGCCTTCGCGGGGGATCAGGGGCGCTCCGGGGGGAGAAGCCCCAGTTGGGCGGCGTTGTACCGCACCACATCGAGAATGGCCTTGTTGCCGAAGGGGCCGGGGAAGTTCACCAGCTGCACGTATCGCCTCCCCCCCCCGCGGAGCGGCTCCCCCTGGGCGCTGTGCCAGTTGTCGATGATGAGATCGGGGCCGAGCGCCTCGATCTTCTGCACGTCTCCCATGGTCAACTCCCCGGGACCGAACACCGCCGCCACATCGAAGCCCAGATACCGGGCGAAGGCCTGTTGGTGGAATTGCACCGCCGCTTTGGTCGACGCGGTCCTGGCCCGTTTCGCCCCCGCCAGCATCTGTTTCTCCAGCTCGTCCAGTTCCCGTTCCCACGCGGCGATGCTCTCGGCGGTGCCCAGCCGTTTCGCCAGGTTCCGCACCGATGCACGCAATTGCGGAGGCGCATTGTTTGTGGCGACCTTTACCATGCGGTCTTCGGGGATCTCTGCCGCCATCCTCAGGTTCTTGACGAATCCCTCGTAGCCGGCCCAAAGGATCAGATCGGCCTTCGTAGCGGCGATCACATCGGCGGGCTTGAAATCGTACTCCGGGGGGTGGCGCAGATCGAGAGGCGCCAGCACGATCACGTTCGACGCCCCCGCCGCCTTCGCGATGGCCCCGACCCACGAGGTGGATGCCACGAGGATCGGCCCCGTGGAGGCAGGGGAGGCAAGAGAGGCATTCGGGGGGGAGGCCGGTGGTTTCCCCGTGCCTTGGGCGCCGAGCGGCAGGGGGAGGAGCAGCAGGGACGCCAGGAGAATCGCCGTGGCGAGGTTTTTTCTCGTCGTGCGCGTGCATCGTGTTTTGTGCATGATCTTCCTCCGTTGCATCATGGATGGATGATTTTGGCCGCCAGCATGCTCAGGCCCAGGATCACGGTGGAGGCCATCGCGGCGCTTGCCCCGATGGGGAGATTGCAGAACAGCGCCACAAAGAAGCCCCCTGCGCATGCGGCGATGCCGAACAGCGAGGAGAGAACCAACGCCATGCCGAAATTGCGTGCGAACCGCAGGGCTGCGATGCCGGGGAGGAGAATGATGGCATCCACCAGCAGCGCACCCACGAGACGAAGGGCCGTGGCGACGCCCACCCCCAGCAGGACGAACATGCCGGTCACCACGGCGTCCACCGGGACCCCGAGCGATCCCGCCAGTTCGCGATCGAGGAGCACCAACTGGATCTCCCGGTAGGCAAAAAACAAGATCGCGACGATGACGGCGCCCAAAACGACGGTGAAGATCAGATCGGCGCGGGTGAGCAACAGGATGTTCCCTGCGAAGATATCGAAGACGTTCATGGCTGGCACCCCCGTTGCCGCCAGCAGGATGAACGCTCCTGCCAGGGATCCGGTCATGAACAGTCCGCTGACGGAACTCGCCGAGACGTCGCGCCCCCTGGCAAGGATGCCCATCACGACGGAGGTGATGATTACCAGGGTGAAGGCCGCGGCGGTGGGGGAGCAGCCGAGGCTCACGCCTGCGGCGGCGCCGAGCAGGCCCACGTGCATGAGGGTGAAGCGGATGGCCGTGAGGTGCAACGACACGATGATGACCCCCAACAACGAGAGCGTCGCTCCCGCGGCGATCATCCCCGCGAACGCATACCGGATCACCGGGATGGAAAATGCCTCCGAAAGCGTTTCGATCATCGGGAAGCCTTTGTTTCGATCAGCCTGCCCTCCTCGATGCGCAAGATCCGGTCGAAGAGCCGCTCCGGGAGCGGTCCATGATTCACCATGAGGGAGGTGAATCCCAGCCGGTCGTGCAGTTCGCCGATGCGCTGCAGGAGATCCTCCTTCGCCTCGGCGTCGAGATAGGTGGTCGGTTCGTCCATCAGCAGCAGGGCGGGATCGCGAATCAAGGCGCGGGCCAGGGCGACCCGCTGGCGCTGCCCTCCGGAGAGGGTCCGGATATCCCGGTGTGCGAGCCGCTCCATCCCCACCAGGGCAAGCCGGTTGAGCGTCTCCTGGCGGTCTGTTGCGGCGGCCCGCCGCATCCAGGAGAACCGGTCTCCCCACAGTCCCAGCAAGACGCTTTCCTGGACAGAAACGGCTATTTCGGGATCCCGTTGGATCT
>JAXDAH010000136.1:0-7116 GCA_034679905.1 Methanomicrobiales archaeon
GCGGTGGGCGAAGGTGAGCGGATAGCGGAGGCCCTCCCGCGCCATCGCGAAGATGTTCAGGGTTGCCCTGCCCGGGTGGGGCTCCAGGAACTTCCCCGTCCTCCCCTGAAAGTAGAGGATATCGCCGTTTTCATTCACGATCGCCGCCGGAGGGGCATACTGCTCCAGCAGCCACTCCTGGGCAAGCGCGGCGATGGAGGGTTCCGTATCCGTCCTCATGACCTGAAAATCGCCCGGCTGCCGACCGGGGGGCGGGGTGGAGAAGGTGTAGGGCAGCTCCATCCGGATGTCCTTTCCCTCGGGAGTCGGCATGCGGCGATAGATCTTCCAGGTGCTGTCGATGGATTCGAAGAGCTCCGGGGATTCTTTCGGGGTGTAATCGATACCCAGAACGAGGATTCCGCCGGGGTTCAAGGCATACTGGAAGAGGGGGATCATCTTCTGCACCACCTCCGCACTCGTATAGAGGAGGAGACTGCGGACATCCAGGATATCCAGGTGGAGGAACGGGGGATGGGTCAGCATGTTGTGCTGGGCAAACACGGTATTTTCCCGGATCTCCTGGCGAACCTGGTAGGTGGAGTCGTTCTTTGTAAAGAAGCGCTCCAGCTGCTCCGGAGAGAGGTCCGTCTCGATGTTGGCAACATACATGCCCTCCCGCGCCTCCGAGATCCTTTCCCGGTCGATATCGGTCGCAAAGATCTGGAACTGGATCTCGTTGCTCCGCCCCCGCTTCTCGATCGCCTCCTCGAGCGCGATGGCCATGCTGTAGGCCTGCTCGCCGGTGGCGCACCCCGAGACCCAGACGCGGAGCGTACTGTCCCGGGGCTTGGACTGGATCAGTTCAGGCAGCACCTTTTCCCGGAGGATCTCCCATGCCTCCGTGTTCCGGAAGAACCACATGGGGCCGGTGGGAATCTCTGTCGCAAGGACGTCGATCTCCCGTGGATGCTCCTGGACGTAGCGCACGTACTCCTCGATCTGCTTGATCCTGTGCAGCCCCATCCGCCGCTCGATGCGGCCGCGGATGATGCTCTCTTTAAAAGACGAATAGTCTTCCCCGGTCCGCGATCGGATCAGGGCAAGGATCTTGGATCGTGCGTTCTCGTACGTCTTCTCCTCCCTCTTCACCGTCCGGATCTCGTGGTAGGCGCTGATATAGTCGATGAGCAGTTTGGGGAGCTTCTCTGCCGGTGCGATGTAGTCCGCGAGCCCGGAGACGATTACGCTCCGGGGCATGCTGGGGAATTCTGCGGAGACCGGATCCTGCACCATCACGGTTCCCAGGCGCTCCTTCAAGGCGCGGAGGCCCAGTACGCCGTCGTGCCCCATGCCGGAGAGCAGGATGCCGACCGCCCGGGAGTCCTGGTCCTGGGCCAGCCGGCGGAAGAAGTAGTCGATGGGCAGCCGCATTCCCCGCTGCGGGACGGGCTCCTCGAGATTGAGGGTCCCATTCTGGATGCTGAGATTGGTGTTTGGCGGGATCACGTAGACGCTGTTCGGGCGGACCTCCATCCCCTGCTCGATCTGCACCACCGGCATCTTGGTGTGGCGCTGGAGGATCTCGGGCAGCAGGCTCTTGTGCTCGGGATCCATGTGGGTGACCACAACAAAGCCGGTCCCGATATCGGGAGGCGTGTTCTTGAAAAACACCTCAAGGGCCTCCAGACCGCCGGCCGAAGCCCCGATGCCGGTGACAATGAACGGCGGCTCTCCGGGTGCTCCCGTAATCTCCTCCGGTTCCACGGCTGTTGCCTCCACGCTCTTTTGGTCTTTTTCTGCCCGATCTGCTCGTTTTCTGGCCATATCAAGGTCCCCTCATCCCTCTCGGGACACACTCTCTCCCGCCGAATCTTCTGCCAGGATGCCCCTTCACCACGGCGTGGACGCGGGAATTTCGATCTCCCTATGAAGAGTAGTATATACTACCGGTTGATAAGCTCGATGGGATCCCCCAGGGGCTCCGTGAGGGAGGAATTGCCCTGCACTCTCCCCGCCTGCGCGCTGCATACGGGATCGACTTACCGCCTTTGATCGTTGCATCCGCTGACACCGAAATAGGGGCATGCAGGGATAAGCAGAGTGCCCGTTCAGCAACCATCCCGGCATACAGTGGCATTCCGCAGCTGTCGCGGACCCGTTGTGGGGAATCCTGGAGTTAGGAACCGATTAGAGGCGAGGAGATGCTCCGATAAGATCATGAGAGCGGCGGGGCTTGCACGCCAGGCCTGCGCCATTCTCTTTTTCGCACAGATCCATCGGCGGATTATGCCGCAGGGTGAAGTAAAAGTCGATCTCCCTCCACGGTTCGGATTCCACCCCGATCCGCCCGCCGCAGCGGTCACGGATGCGGTTGACGATGGCCCGGCCGATGCCTGTTCCTGCACCGCTGCCCCTGCCATGCAGCCGCTGGAAGATCACGAATATTTTTATCGAAGTATCGGGATTCGATCCCGTCGTCTTGCGCAATAAATTGGTTCATGCCAGCCTGCATAGCGGGCTGCATGCGGATCGCCGGCGATCGCTGGCAATCCCGGGATGGGCGGCAGCGCTGCTCACCACCCGGAGGAGGTCATGCGGGCGGCGTGGGTTGAGGACCTGCCAGCTCTCGGGCGATGGCGTCAGTCCAGGCCTCGATGTCGCTCCAGTTGCGGAAATCCCCCTCGGGCAGGATTGCACGGGCGGCCGGCAGCTTCCGCAGGGAGCGGTGCATGAACCCGAGTTTTTTCGGATTCAGCGCACCGAAGAAGACCCTGTGGCCCCGGGGGCGGATCAGCTCGCGGAACTCGGCGATCTCTTTGGGCTCCAGATCGTCGAGCGAGGTCTCCTCCTTGAGTTCCAGCGGGCCGCTGCTGAACAGCCAGACCGGGCGGCTGGCGAGAGCGGCGCGGTTCCGCCGCACGTACTCCGCGGCCTCTCCCATCCAGTGCTCCATGTACACCGCGCTCCCGATCACGGCAGCGTCGTAGCCTTCGGGATCGGGGGCTGCATCGGCGCTGAAGGCTTCCGCCTCCACGCCCTGCTTGCGGAGCTTCCCGGCAATGAACTCCGCGATCTCCTTCGTGGACCCGTACCTGCTCGCGTAGACGACGATCGTTCTCATGCGCAATCACCCTCACGCATATCTTCAGGAGTCATCCGGTCCTCTGCACCGGATAACCTTAACGAATGGTATGGCTTGAGCGGTATTTTATACTGGCGCATGCCGTCGTATCCCATACGGGGGCTGCCCGAAGCTGCCCCCGGGGCGATAGAGCGGTTAGCAGGAATAGCGGTATCATGCTCCTGGCTTCGCCTGGATGCTGATGCAGCATACCAGGGTCTCCCGGGCGATATCCACGACCGTGCGGATCTCCTCCCGGTCTGCCTCCCTTTCGACATTGAAGGAGGCCCCATCCCCGGATACCACGGTAATTTGACCGCTGTCCTTTGTCTTCAGATACGCAATCAGCGCCGGCAGAACGGCCTCGTAGATCGCCGCGATATCCGCAGCGCTGATCTGCACCCTGCCTTCCAGAGTTGCATCCAGGGGGGTTTCCGTCGAAAGGAATTCTATGCCGGCATCACCAATGCGTTCCTCTAAAAAGCGGACCACTTCTTCTGGGGGAAAATCCAGCACCATCAGGCTCAAAGTTGCCATACCGCTCACCTTCCCGTCCTATGCGGGGTGCAGGGATTCCAGTGTCCTCGTGGCATATAAATCATCGTACGATGCGAAAGCCTCGGGCGGCTCGGGGGTAAGGGTAGGGAGGGATGCAGCATTCTGTCGTCTCGACCCGGTGGGGACGGTCTCGAGTTCTAAAGGGAAATATCTGCGCCCTTCAGGAATTGTGGCGGTTTCCAATCGCTCTGCTCCTTTCGAATCGGTTATTCCTGCAGTTTTAGTGCGGCAGGATGCTGACCTGTGAAGAGAGGGAGGAAACACTTAATAACTCCACGAGGCATGGGCCCGGGCCATGGTCAAGAGTTCAGCGATACCGGGTGTAGCAGCTGCAATCGGCCTGCTGGCTCTCCTCTTCGCCATCCCCGCCGCGGCATACGGCACATCGGATGCCCGGGCGACTGTCAGCAATCCCGACACGGGGAGTGCGGATACAGGCGTCCAGAGGTTATTCCTGTATATGGACGATGAAGACCTCGAGGAGTTGTATACGCGGGATCCTCTATCTGACGAACTGCTCAACGGGACTGTCCGGCTCGCGCCGGACGGCGAAGAGCTGGGACTGGAAGGGGTTCGATTTCGCGGCACATCGTCACGGTTCTTGCCCAAGCGATCGTTTGCCATACGGTTCGCAGAACCCCAGCCGTTTCTCTTCGGCAGCAATCGCATGGAGCTGAAGGCAACCTACACCGATCCCACCATGATGAAGGAGAAGATCGCCCTGGATCTCTTCCGGGAGATCGGTCAGCCGGCATCGAGGACGACGTATTTCGATCTCTATATCAACGATATCTACGAAGGCCTGTATATCCACGTGGAACGGGTTGACGCCCATCTGCTTGCCAGCAACGGCCTGAACCCGAACGGAACGCTGGTAGCCGACAACTTCCGAGGGAACCAGGGCCTCCCGGAAGTGAACCGGCTCTCGGTATTCGGGTATCCGATCGACGAGACGGACGATCCGGAAGCGTTCCTCGAAGAGACCATGGACTCGCGGGGGGAGCCGAACTGGAGCGCATTCGGAGACCTCGTAAGCTGGGTGCATCGCACGCCGGCGGGCCCCGAGTTCGAGGCGGGTTTCAACGAGCGATTCGATGCGGACAACTTCATCGACTGGCTCGCCATTCATTTCCTCATCGGGGACATCGACTCGTTTGCCGACGACTACTGGCTCTATCGGGATACAGACGATCCCGATGCAAAGTGGATCGCCATACCCTGGGACAAGGATCTGACCTTCGGCTCGTATACCCGCCTCGACAGCACGGCAAACGATTACTTCGCGTACGAATACGCACTAGAAAGCGGTTGGGACAACGAGCTCGTCGCCAGGTTCCTCGCAACCCCGGCGCTGCGGGGGCGGCTCAACGACCGCATGGCCGTGCTGATGGAAGATGCATTTCCGCCGGAGTATTACTCCGTGCAGGTACGCGAACTGGAGGGGGTCGTCGGGCCCCGCCTGAATATCACTCCCGGCGAGGACGCATTCGTCCTGCACCCCCAGAACCACCACGGCGAGCCGGGGCGCCTGCCCTACCATACCGAGGCGATCCTGGACTTTGTACACCTGCGGTACCAGTTTATCGAGAGGAATATTACACCCATCCCTGGCGAACCCTATACGGCTTCGGCCAATATCACATGCGATCGGGAGGGCAGAAGCGTGTATTTCACAGATTCCGATGGCTGGGTGATCGCGAGCCTGGATGCAAGGGAGGTCGTCAATCCCGGTAACGTAACCGTGGAGGTGCGCGAACTCCCCTTCAACCCGGGGATCAACCGGAGCTGGCAGTTCAATGCGGGCGATGCCCGCGTGAACGGCAGCCTGACCCTCTACTATAGGAACGACGTGCCGGGATTCGAGCACGCCGGCGGCAACTGGTTCGCGAGCATCGCCCCGGTTCGCGACGACCGGAGTTCTCAGTGGAACCTGACGATGGCTGCAGTGGGTGAAGACGGAAATCTGACAGAGCTGGAGACCTACGTCAACCCGTATTCGAACAAGGCATCCGCCAATGTCTCGCTCCGGGGCGAGCAGGAGTATATGCTGATGCTGGATACGACGCCTCGAAACCTCGATAACATCACCGCAAACGCGACGGGTTATGCTGAGAGCAGTGCAGCATAGCCGCCCTCCCTTACCCGGGAGCGGCAGAGGGCCGGCACGAAGGGAGCCGGCATCGGAGAATCACAGGGCCGATGCTGTGGGCCCGTCAGTATTATCCCTCGCGACATCCCGTACGAACGATGGTTTTTGAACCACCTTTCTTGACCTATGGGAAGGCCCTCCCGGGGTTCCAGAGGCGGAAAGGTATCCGCACCCATCCGGTATCCTATAAAAGGGCAGTGTGCAGTTAAATGCATCCGGTCCCCGTGTACTTCGTAATGAGTATCCGGAGTGGTATTCCGATAATCCTATGCCCAGATATCCATGCGCTAACGGATACCATGCACTATACACGGTACTCTTTGGTATTCCTGCCCTCTCATCCGGTTATCTTCGGAGGATGCTTCATGAGAGCCCCGTTAAAGGCGAATAGGCCTCTCCGTAAAGCTATTCATCTCCGGGGTAGAGATCGCCAGAGGTGCCATATGAACGGGATTATGCAGCGAGAAGCGGATCGGGTCGAAGTCACGGTCCTCGTGGATAATTATGCCGATATTCTCCTGATGCAGCAGACAGATACCCTGAGGCGGGCAATGGTCCCTCCGCCGACAACTCTCTTAGCCGAGCACGGACTGGCATGCCTTGTGACGGTATATGCTGGGGCCGAGAAACGTGCTGTCCTTCTGGACGGCGGAATCTCGCCTGTGTGCCTTCTCCATAATGCCGAAGTCCTGAACGTCAATCCGGGGGATATAGAAGCCGTCGCACTGAGCCACGGCCACTTCGACCACTTCGGAGGGCTCATCCCCCTGCTGCAGAGAAGGGGAGGCAGCACACCCCTGTACCTCCACCCCGATGCGTTTCTCGAGCGGCGGATGAACCTTCCCATGGTCGGGAGGGCGGTGCCGATGCCGCGGCTGGACAGCAGCGCCCTCGAGGCCGCTGGAGCGGAGGTGCGGGCATCCGGAGCTGCATCGCTCCTCGCCGGCGGGCTCCTCTCTCTCACCGGAGAGATCGAGCGCAAGACATCCTACGAGAAGGGGTTCCCCTGGATGGAGGCCGGGATCGACGGCAGGTGGGTCGTCGATCCGTTCCGCGACGACCAGGCCCTGGTCGCGGTGGTGAAGGGAAAGGGGCTTGTCGTCGTCAGCGGCTGCGCCCACGCCGGGATCGTGAACACCGTGGAGCACGCGAAAGAGATGAGCGGGATAGAGAAGGTCCATGCAGTCCTCGGGGGCTTCCACCTCACCGGTCCCCTCTTCGAGCCGGTGATCCCGCCGACGCTCGCGGGCATACGGGCTGCTGACCCCGACTGGATCGTGCCGATGCACTGCACGGGCTGGAACGC
>JAXDAH010000137.1:0-3707 GCA_034679905.1 Methanomicrobiales archaeon
CCAGCCGAAGCCGACGATGTCGTTGGAGCCGTCGGCCTGGTGCAGCGCCCAGGTCCCGGCGTTATCGTAGACGCCGACCTGCTCCCCGCCCGCGGCGGGGGGGCTGACCGTGATGTAGGCGGACTTGGTCTCCCCATCGCTCCCGGCGGCATTGGTGGCCGTCAGGGTGACAGTGTAGCTGCCGGCAGCCGTATAGGTGTGGCTCGGGCTCTGGATCGTTGCAGTACCGCCGTCCCCGAAGGTCCAGGACCAGGTGGTGGGGCTGCCGCTGGACTGGTCCGTGAAGGTGACCGTGAGCGGTGCCGTGCCGGATCGGGGTGAACCCACGAAATCAGCCTGCGGTGCCTGCCCTGCCGATGTGACCGTGATGTATCCCGTCTTGGTCTCGATGTCGCTTCCCGCAGCGTTCGTCACAGTCAGCCGCACAGAGTAGGTGCCCGCCGATGCATAAATGTAAGAAGGATTCTGCTCGGAACTGTCCGGTGTACCGTCATTGGTGAAGTCCCAGGAGTACGTCAGCGGAGCGGTTCCGCTCGATGCGTCGCTGAACTGGACCGTAAGCGGGGCGGTGCCGGACTGCACGTCTGAGGTGAAGTCGGCGGTTGGTGCTACAGGAACTGGATCGTCGCTGTAGATCAGGATGCGGTCGACATACTTTACGGAGAGCCCGCCCGAGGAGGGCCAGATCATGCTGTAGTTGTACCAGTCGCTCTGCGGCAGGGTCTCGTGCATGTCCCAGTGGCCGAAGACGTGCCAGCCCATGGGATTCGTGGACGTGTCGGCGAAGAAGAAGAGCCGCATGCCCTCGTGATACGTTGGTGGGTACCCAACGCCCTGAGGATCTCCCGTTATCGATTCCTCGCCGTTATACCAGGCGAGCACCATGGGCCCTTTGCGGGGATCGTCACTGTAGACCGCTTCGTAGGAGAAGTCGCGGTAGAAGTTGTCGGTCGCCTTGATCCGCACCGTCTCGCCGGGCGACATGCCGCCCACTTCCTCGCACAGATCTTTGACATCGGTGCCCATCACGGCTCCCCAATCCCGGGTATCCACGTTCTGCCACTCCCCGGGATCGTAGGGATCGGACTCGTTGAAGGTCGGCCCCTGGAAGTAGTAGTGGGTTGATCCATCCCCGTGCACGGGGAACTCCTGTTCCAGCTCCTGGTAGGTGTACGTCGCTTCGCCCAGCACCGTCGTGCCGTCGTTGGCGTACTTCACCACCTGCACCGATGTGCTGGGTGCCGCTGCACCACCCCCCACCATCGCAGAGATCATAACAACTGCAATGAGCATGAATAGCGAGTGCTTTGCCACTTCTTGCATCGTCACACCTCAAATCGAATACATCGATCGCGGAACCTCCCCCTCTGCAATCAGCAGCAATTAATCAAATCTAATTAACCCCGCAACGATGTATAGGTGATATAAAAATCTCCGATTATTTAAATTAAACGAAGAAGAGATGTGCTTTTTCGAGATTCTGTTTAATAAAAATCGAAATCTAACTTGAAGGGGGCCGTCATGACGTTAGAAAAAAAGCTCCTCGTGGCAGGTATTGCATTGAGCCTTGCCCTCGCCCTGGTCGGCGCAGGACAGGTTGAACAACCTGCAACCCCCTCGGGGAATCAGACGGCTCCGATCGCGATGACACCCAACCAGGAAGCCACGGATCTGCTCGCAGCCTTGAAGGCATGAGAACGAAACCGGCATCGATATTCAGTTTATTGCACAGGATACGAACCATCCCTGCAGACTGCCCAGCGCTGCGATGTAGATGCCGTCCTCGTGCATGCACTGTCCCTGGAGGACCAGCTCATTGCCGATGGATTCGGCATCAACCACCGCTGCTTCGCCTACAACTACTTCATCATCGTCGGACCCGAGAACGACCCGGCGGGGATCAACGGGACAGAGCCGGTAGAGGCGTTCCAGGCGATCTTCGAGAGCGGTGAACACGGAACCCCGGGCGTCGCCTTCACCTCCCGCGGAGATCACTCCGCCACCCATACTCGAGAGCCGGAGCTCCGGGAAGCGGCCGGTTGCAACTACACCCAGGATATTCAGGGCTCTCTACGCTACTTCGAGAGCGGCCGGGGCATGGGCGAGATCCCCCGTTCAGACCAACGAACGGAACGCCTACACACTTTCGGACGAGGGTACGTTCCTGGCATTCCAGCAGGCTCTGGATCTCGTCCAGCTCGTCGGACAGGGTCCTGCCCTGCTGAACCGCTACAGCGCGATAGCGATCCATCCACCGCGATGCCCGGATACCGCCATCGATGAACCCGTACATCGACTGGACAATTTCGAACCAGACCAGGCAGTTCATCGGCAACTTCGGCATGGAGGAGATCGGCAAGCCGCTCTGCATCCCGTTGCATGCCCCGGACTGTAGCGAGCCGCGGTTCAACTGCACCTGCTCGGAACCGCTGCCAGCGGCCGGAACCACCGAAGACATCGTGGATACGAGAAGGTGAACGGAGACCTGGAAGTTGTGATCAGGGGCAAAGAGGTGTTCCGGGGATGGATCGGGCCTTCCAGTTTGTTCGTGGCCCTCAAATCCAGGGCGACATCGCCCTGAGAACCCTCTGTCCTTTTCCGGCGCTCACTATCTACGCATCGCCACCCTGCGGGGCTGCGATATCCTGCACGAGGTTCCGCGGGAAGCGGACGAACGTCCGCTCAAGACGCTGTCCGCCATTTTCACAGCGATCGACGGGATCTATGTTCTTCTTATTCACCCATATGATACCTCGCCCGGAGATCAAATAGTGTTATTAACATATTCAAAATGTAAATGAAAAATGTTTTATCTATCGCGATTGCATGGTAGTGCATGGATCTGAAGGGAATGCGAAGATGGGCGGGCACCGCGAACTGCGCCGCGGTTATCGCCCTGGTAGTGTGCATACTGCTCCTGACCGCCGGCTGCACTGGAACATCGACGGTCTCGCCGAAGGCTAACGCTTCAGGAACCGCTGAATCCCAACAGATTATCGCATTCACGGCCGCTTCGCTGAAGGGGGCATCTGCGACGCTCGGCCCCGCGTTCGAGGCAGCCAATCCCGGTTACTCCGTCGCGTTCAACCTCGACGGGACGCAGGCCTTAAAGCAGCAGGTCGAGAGCGGTGCACAGCCCGACATCTTCATCTCGGCCAGCAACACCTATACAAACGACCTGAAGTCCAGAGGTTATCTTGTCAACGAGACCGTCAGGCCATTTTCGTCGAACTACATCATCGTCATTCTCCCCGCGAGTAACCCGGGAAATATCACCTCGCTGGCGGATCTCGGTGAACCGGGAAAGAGCATTGCCATGGGGACCAAAGAGGTGCCGGTCGGGAGCAACACGCGGATCGTCATCGATAAGCTCGCAGCAAATACCTTCAGCACGGCCTGGAAAGAGGCTCTCTATAATAACGTGAAGACCTACGAGACGGCCGAACCCGCGATCGTCACCAAGGTCTCCCTCGGCGAGGTCGATGCCGGGTTCGTCTACGAATCGTCCTACAAAGCAGCCACGGCGGGGACGCTCACCGCCATCGATATTCCGGCGGAGTCCAACGCACTGCAGATGTACACCATCGGGATCCTGGCATCGAGCACCAGGCAGGACGCCGCTCAGAAATTCGAGGATTTCGTTCTGTCTGCTCAAGGACAGCAGATCCTGGCGGACTTCGGATTCCGATCCCTCTGAGGAGGGGGAT
>JAXDAH010000138.1:0-7605 GCA_034679905.1 Methanomicrobiales archaeon
GTGCCCGGCGGGCCGTAGAGGAGCACGCCCTTCGGGGGATCGATCCCCAGGTCCTCGAACCGCTCGCGCTGGGTGAGGGGATACTCCACCGCCTCCCGCACCTCCTGCTTGGCAGACTCCAGCCCCCCGACCTCCTCCCAGGAGGTGTGGGGCACCTCGAGCAGGACCTCCCGCATCGCGCTCGGCCCCACGTCCCGTTGCGCCTCCCGGAAGTCGCTGTTCTTTACCTGCATCGCCTCCAGCACCTCGGGCGGGATCTCCTCCTCCTCGAGGTCGATGTCCGGGAGGTACCTGCGCAGGGCGCGGATCGCTCCTTCCCGAGCGAGAGCCGCCAGATCGGCCCCCACGAAACCGTGCGTCTGCTGGGCGAGCCTCTCTAACTCCACGTCTTCTGCGAGGGGCATACCGCGGGTGTGGATGCGCAGGATCTCTCGCCGGTCGTTCTCGTTCGGCACCGTGATCTCGATCTCGCGGTCGAACCTGCCCGGGCGGCGGAGCGCCGGGTCGATGGCGTCCACGCGGTTCGTGGCGCCGATCACGACCACCTGCCCCCGCTCCTGCAGACCGTCCATCATTGTCAGCAGCTGGGCGACCACGCGGCGCTCCACCTCGCCCGTCACCTCCTCGCGGCGGGGGGCGATGCTGTCCAATTCGTCGATGAAGATGATGGAGGGGGCGTTTTGACGGGCCTCCTCGAAGACCTCGCGGAGCCGCTGCTCGCTCTCGCCGTAGTACTTGGAGATCACCTCGGGTCCAGCGATGGAGATGAAGTGGGCGCCGCTCTCGCTCGCCACCGCCTTCGCAATCAGGGTTTTACCGGTGCCCGGCGGGCCGTAGAGGAGCACGCCCTTCGGGGGATCGATCCCCAGCTTGCGGAAGAGCTCGGGGTGGCGCATGGGCAGCTCGATCGTCTCCCGCACCCGCTGGAGTTCGTCTTTGAGTCCCCCGATATCCTCGTAGGAGAGCCTTTTAACCCCCTCGAACCCGACAGCCGGCTTCTCGGAGAACTCGATCCGGGTGTTCTTCGTGATGATCACCGCACTCTCGGGCTCCACCACGACCGCCTTGAACGCGACCAGCTGGGGCTGCATGAAGGGCAGACCGGCCTGGATGGGCACGGTGTCGTTCTTCATGATGGGAAAATCGATCAGGCGGTTCACAGCCGTGTTGTAATTGATGGGGAGCTGGCGGGGCAGGTCCTCGGGCGGGGCCAGCACCACCCGTTTTGCCTCGACCTCCTCCCCGACGGGGGCGACCCGCACACGATCCCCGATGCTGGTCCCGGCGTTCGCCCTCGTGAAGTTATCGATGCGCACCTTCCCCTGCTGCCAGTCGCTCACCATGGAGCGCCAGACCTTGGCCACCGTCCTCCGCTTCCCCTCGATGAAGACAATATTGCCGGGAGAGATGCGGAGCTGGAGCATGGTGTCGGGATCGAGGCGGGCTTTTCCCCCGCCCTGATCCTCGGGATAGGCGCTGTCCACTTTCAGGTATGTCTCAGGCATTACCCTAATGGTCATATACGAAGGGATTTATAAGTACTGTTCAGGTATGCGGATTCTTCTGTTCGACCCCTTTCACGGCGCCGCGGGCGACATGGTGACCGCAGCGCTGCTCGCCCTCGGGGCGGACCGCTCTCTGGTGATCGAGGCGATGCGGTCGGTGGTGGCGGAGCCGACCGTGGAGGAGGTGGAGCGGAGCGGCATCCGGGGTCTCCTGGTCTCCACCCATGCTACTGTGACGGCCCGCTCGCTTGCGGAGGTGCTCGACCGCGTTGAGGCGGCAAGGGCGCCGCCGCCCGCTATTGCCATGGCCCGGCGGGTGTTCCTGCGGCTGCACGAGGCCGAAGAGAGCATTCATGGGGAGCGGCCGCATTTCCACGAGGTGGGGGCAGACGACGCGATCGCTGATATCGTGGGCGCCTGTACCGCCCTCCCCTCCCTCCGGGTCGACGGGGTCGCCGTCCTCCCCATCGCCCTGGGGGGCGGCGAGATCGTCGGCAGCCACGGGACGATGCCTGTACCGGCACCGGCGACGACCGCCATCCTGCAGCGGTCGGGACTGCAGGTGCGCCCGGGCACGCCCGCGGACGGCGAGCTCTGCACGCCCAGCGGAGCGGCGCTCCTCTCGGAGTTCTCCAGCCTGGAGCCCCCGGACGGCCCCCTGCGGATCCGTGCCGTCGGCTACGGTGCTGGGAAGCGGGATACGCCGGGGATCCCCAACGTGCTCCGGGCGATGATCGTGGATACCGACGACGCCTTCGGTCGCGACTGCGTGGACGTGCTGGAGACGAACGTGGACGACGTGAGCGGCGAGGTGCTCTCCTATACCCTGGCCCGCCTGATGGACGCCGGTGCCCGGGATGCGAGTGCGATGTCGCTGATGATGAAGAAGGGGCGGATCGGGTTTCTGGTGCGGGTGATCGCGCTGCCCGAGGACACCGTGCGATTGGCGGAGATCCTGGCCGAAGAGCTGGGCACCCTGGGAATCCGTTGCAGTACCGCGGTCCATCGCCTGGTCACGAGGAGAACCATCGAACCGGTCTCCCTGCAGATCCGTGGGCAGGAGGTTTCGATCGATGTGAAGTGCAGCTTTATCAAGGATCGCCTCGTCAACCTCAAACCGGAGTTCGAGCAGGTGCGGAGATGGGCAGAGGAGCTGCACCTGCCCCTACAAGACGTGATGCGGGAAGCGGAGACGGCTGCCTGGGAGCATCTGGGCGAGAGGCGGATTCGATGAACGCGGAGAGGATGCGGACGGGGGCCGAAGCGCTGGACGAGCTCCTCGGAGGAGGGCTCGAGCGGCGTTCGCTGACGCAGCTCTACGGGGAGCCGGGAACGGGGAAGAGCACGATCTGCATCATTGCTGCGGTCGCGGCGCTAAAAAGTGGAAAAGACGTGATCTTCTTCGATACTGAAGGATTCTCCGTGGAGCGGTTCCGGCAGGTCGCGGGGGCGAATCCAGAGAAGCTCGCCGAGAACCTCTACATCTACGAACCCGCGGACTTCGATCGCCAGGGACTGATGATCGCCGAGAGCGAGACGCTCCTTCGAAGGGGGACCGTGGGGCTGATCGTCGTCGACTCGGCGACCGCCCTCTACCGTACCGAGCTGGGGGAGACCCGGAACGCCCAGAGGAAACTCGCCCGACAGATGATCCACCTCCTCGGGCTGGCAAAGAAGTACGACCTGCCCGTGCTGATCACCAACCAGGTCTACATGGACGTGGAGACCGGGGAGTTCCGGGGCCTCGGGGGGACGGGACTGCTCCACCTTTCAAAGACGATCGTCCGCATCGAGAAGCGGGATGGATTCCGGAGGGCGGTGCTGGTCAAGCACCGCTCCCTGCCCGAGGGGACCTTCTTCGATTTCGCGATCACGCAGGAGGGCATCAGCAGGATATGATCCCGCTGTAGACCGTGTAGGCCGGCCCCTCCAGCTCGAGCGTATCCCCGATGTGGACAACGAGCGGCCCCCCCGCCGTCTCCACGGGGACCGTGGCGCCCACCATCCCGAGCCGGTGGGCGATCACCGCCGCTGCGGCGGCACCGGTACCGCAGCTGGTGGTCTCCGACTCGATCCCCCGCTCGAAGGTGCGCATCCGCAGCGCATTCTCCTCGCTCCGCTCGACGAAGTTCACGTTGGCGCCGTGCGGGAACGTGGGGTGGTTTCGGATCGCCGGCGCGACCGCATCGATATCCACCGTCCCGATCTCGTCGACGAAGACGACGGCATGCGGCACGCCGGTGTTGACCGCGTACACGGAGTAGTTGCGGATCTCCTCGCGGTACTCCCCCTCGCCCGTGGCGGGGATCTCGGGCCGCTGGAACGCGGGGCTGTTCAGCTGCACCCGCGCCCAGAACTCCCCCTCCTCCGAGTACCACATCCGCACACCGATCCGACCGGCCGGCGTCTCTACCGTGCACTGCTCGTTGACGTACTTTGTATCGAAAGCGTACTTGGCCAGGCAGCGGATGCCGTTGCCGCACATCTCCGCCTCGCTCTCGTCCGGCTGAAAGAGGCGCATGCGGATATCCGCCGATACGGACTTCTGGAGGAAGAGCACCCCGTCCGCTCCCACGCCGAATCTTCGGTCGCAGTAGAGCAGGGCGAACTTCCCCTTCATCTCCTCGGGGATCACCTCCCGCTCCCGCTCGTCTATCAGGATGAAGTCATTGCCGTTGCCGTGCAGTTTGGTGAACTGTATGTCCATGCCTCGATTCTCCTCCAGATCGATCGTCTTCGCGCGGCCGCTCCGGCACCAGGATCGTCTGCGGCTGATGAGCCTGCAGCGCAGCGGGGACGGTCTGGCCGGACACTGCCGCTTCACACCTGGTTTCGATGGTCGATTAAAAATTCCTTGTGAAATTCCTCGACGCTCCAGCCCAGGTACTCCCGCAGAATGATGAACGCCAGGGTGGGCGGGATCGCCCCCTGTTCGGTGATGATAAAGTCCACGTAGGCGGCCGGCGTCACGTCGAATATCGGGTTGCGCACCCGCACGTGGGGAAGAGTGGCAGCAACCTCCGGCGTCAGGAGCTCGCCACCGCCCCGTTCTTCGATCTCCACGAGCTCACCGAAGATTGTTCGCGGGGCAAACTTGAAGGTCTCGGCGGCGACGATGAAGTTGGTTCGTGCCTCGTGGGCGGCGAGCGCGACCTGGGAGGTGCCGATCTTGTTGACGACGGCACCGTTGACGGCGATGGCATCCGCGCCCACGAAGACCTTGTCGACCTTGTTGATGAAGTAGCGCACCGCCGAGTCCACGATATAGTTGGTGCGAATACCGGCGTCATTCAGCCACTGGATGGTGATCCGCCCCTGATCCCCGGGCCGAACCTCGGTGGCGTAGACCTCGATCTCCTTTCCCTGACGGTGTGCTCCGCGGATGCAGGCGAGCGCCGCCTCGGAGTTGCAGTGCGTCATGAGGACGTCGCCGTCCTGGATGTGCTGGGCTCCAATCTCCCCTATCCGTTCGATCGCCGAGAGGGAGGACTCGATGAACCTGATCGATCGCTCGACGATGCCGCGCCGGGCCTCTTCGAGGTCCCCGGCCTGGTCGAGGGGCGCCATCACGATGTGGACCGCGTTCGGCAGGGAGACTGCCGTTGGGCGCGTGGAGACCAGCCGCTCCGCCGCCGTCCGCATCTCCTCGCGGAACGCCTCCAGGCTGCGGGCATTGATCGACTCCGCGTGCACCCTCAACGCCTCCGCCGCTGCCCGTGCAATCCGTCCCGCCCCGCGAATCTCCATCCGACGGATCTTCTCCGCCGTCGCCTCCAACGGGATCGGTCCCCCGCGGGGTGCGGGAGCATCTCCTGCGGTCCCTGAATCTCCCCTGCGCATACGTCCAAGAGTTGAGCGGCGGGATCTATAATACTAGTGCTCCTCCTGCTACCGCCCGTCTGCGCTAGGAGTCGCCCGCGTCTGCCATCGTAACGGCACGGGCGGCTACGTTGGGTATGCGACCCCGGAGGGCCGCATCCAGCGGATTCCAAATGGGCAAATGACTTATTACGATGGCAGACCAATTTTTATCTGCAGAGTACGACTGTGCCGCCACGAGGGGGCGGGAGTGCAGCTGCGGCGGGGAGGCGTGCCGCAGCCTGCTCGGGGGTGAGATGTGATGTCAATTGCGGTAGTGTTCGACAGCGCCGGAACGCTGCTCCGCACGTACCGTGCGGTGAAAGATGTGCGATCCCAGAAGATCCATCTCGACGCCGAGACGACCATCCTCACCTACAGCTCCATACACCGGGCGCTCGTCGTGCTCCACGTCCATTCCCGGGAGATCATGGAGGCACTGCCCGAGACGCCGCTCTCGGAGTATCTGACAAAGAACCGGATCGGCTTTGGGATCGCCTGCGCCCGCCGGGTCGTCGCCTCCGAAGATGTCGGGGAGATCCTCTACAACGACCGTCATGCGACCGTTCGCGATATCCAGGACTGCATTCGTGCAGTCTGGGCGCAGTGCAAACGGGAGGCCATCGTGATGATGGACAGCGGCGCCATCGTCAACTTCGAGTTGAAAGGAATCGAATTCACCGTCACCTCCGGTGGACGGCCGTTTAAAGGGGCGATGGAGACCATCCATACCCTGCAGAAGATGGGTGTCGCGACCTATATCGCCTCGGGAGACCGAGGGGAGAAGCTGGAGCGGATTGCAGAACACCTGGGCGTTCCCATCGATCGGGTCTACGGCACCGCAACGCCGCAGATAAAGGCGCAGATCGTCGAGGATCTGAAACGGGAGTTCGATACGGTGGTGATGGTGGGGGATGGCATCAACGATCTCTCGGCGATGGAGAAGGCGGATGTCGCCATCCTGTCCGAACAGCAGCAGTGCTGGAGAAAACCGTCTGAGCTATACCAATCGGCCGACTACACCGTCCAGCAGGTGTCGGATGTGGTCGAGATCGTGAAAAAACTCTGCTCCGGTTGACACTGCTCGTATCGTTTTAATATATAATGGTAATATTACTCATATGAGACAATAGGTAACGAGGAAGAGCCATGGTCCCTTTCATTACGGTTGAGAACCTCTCCATGCATTTTAACGGAAAAAAGGCCCTCAAGGATATCAGTTTTGAGGTGGCGGAGGGTGAGATATTTGGAATTATCGGCAGGAGCGGCGCAGGAAAGACGGTACTGATGCACCTCATGCGGGGAGTCGACCAGCCCCCCACCAGCGGGCGGATCGTCTATCACGTCGCCGCCTGCGACGCCTGCAGCTACCTGGATATACCGAGTATGGCAGGAAAACCCTGCCCGAAGTGCCCCGGCACGTTGAAGGCGATCGACGTGGACTTCTGGAACGAGCAGGACGAGGCGATGAAGCGGAGGATCATGCGCCGCACCGCCATCATGTTTCAGCGGACATTCGCCCTCTACGGCAACGACCGGGTGATCGAAAACGTGCTGCGGGCGCTGGACGACGTCAACTACCCGGAGGAGAAGGCGATCAACCGTGCTGCCGACCTGCTGGACGAGGTCCGGCTCTCCCACCGCATGATGCATATTGCCCGGGACCTCTCCGGCGGGGAGAAGCAACGGGTGGTGCTCGCCCGCCAGCTCGCCAAAGAGCCGATCATGCTCTATGCCGATGAGCCCACGGGAACGCTCGATCCCGAGACGGCGAGCATGGTGCACGAAACCCTCCTCGAGGCGACGGGCAAGAACCACATGGGGATGGTGGTCACGTCCCACATCCCGCAGGTGATCGAGGCGGTTACCGATCGCGCACTCCTTCTCGCAGACGGCGAGATGGTCGCGATCGGACCGCCGACAGAGGTGATCGGGAAGTTCATGTCCGGGCTCCCCGAAGTGGAGGAGTACGACGAGGCGATGTTCGGCACGAAGATCCTCATTGGACGGGATGTGGTGAAGCGTTACCTCTCTGTGGACCGTGGAGTGGTGAAGGCCGTCAATGGCGTCAGCTTCGACGTTGCCGAGAAGGAGATCTTCGGGATCATCGGGAAGAGCGGCGCGGGCAAGACGACGTTATCCCGGATCATGGCGGGCATCATCGAGCCGACCAGCGGGGAGATGAACATCCGCATCGGGGACACCTGGATCGACATGACCAAGCCGGGCATCGAGCAGCGGG
>JAXDAH010000139.1:0-4759 GCA_034679905.1 Methanomicrobiales archaeon
CGGCTATATGGGCTGCACGGAGAAGGGCATCGTCACCACCCTGGGCCGCAGCGGCTCCGACTACTCGGCGACCGTCATCGGTGCGGCGATCGACGCCGACGAGATCTGGATCTGGACGGACGTGGACGGCGTCATGACCTGCGATCCCCGGGTCATCCCGGATGCACGGGTGCTGCCCACCGTCTCCTACCTCGAGGCGATGGAGCTCTCCTACTTCGGCGCCAAGGTGCTTCACCCGCGCTCCCTGGAACCGGCGATGCGCAAGAACATCCCGATCCGGGTGAAGAACACCTTCAACCACAACCACCCCGGCACTACCGTGCTGCGGGATGAGCATCGGGACGAGAGGGTGGTAAAAGCCCTCACCATCATCGAGAAGGTGGGCCTGATCAACATCACCGGCGTGCAGATGATCGGGCGCCCGGGCGTGGCAAAGTCGCTCCTGTCCGCCCTCGCCGAAAGAGACGTGAACATCCTGATGATCTCCCAGGGTTCGTCCGAGGCGAACATCTCCTTAATCATCGAGGAGGCGCACCTGCCGGTGGCCGTCGAGGCGCTCACCCCCATCCAGAAGAGCGGCATCGTGCGCGAAGTGACTGCAGACGCGGACGTGGTCGCCATTGCCGTGGTGGGCTCGGGCATGGCGGGCACGCCCGGCATCAGCGGACGAATCTTCACCGCCCTCGGGAAGTCGGGCGTGAACGTGATCATGATCTCTCAGGGCTCGTCCGAGGTGAATGTCTCCTTCGTCGTGAAGACTGCCGACGGTTCCCGCGCCCTCCGGGCGCTCCACGACGAGTTCAGGCTCTCGGAGGAGCATGCCGGCTGAGCACACCTACCGCGAGGCGGGGGTGGATATCGACCTCGAGGCGGATGCGATCGGCGCCCTCATCCGCCAGCTCACCCATCGCCGCCGGGGGGACTACGGTATGGTGGGCGATGTCGGGCACTATGCCGGACTCATCGATCTGGGTGAACGGGTTCTGGCCCTGACCACCGACGGCGTGGGCACGAAGAGGCTCGTTGCCGAACAGCTGCGCAACTGGCGCACGGTCGGGATCGACTGCATCGCGATGAACGTGAACGACCTCTACGTCATGAACGTCGAGCCCATCGCCTTCGTGGACTACATCGCCGCGGATCGGATCTCCGCCGACGTGATGTCCCAGATCGGCGAGGGGCTCAATGCCGGGGCGAAGCAGGCCGATATCAACATCGTCGGGGGCGAGACCGCCACCCTGAAGGGGCTCGTCAACGGACTGGACCTGGCGGGGACGTGCCTCGGGATCCAATTCCGATCGAAGGTGATCGCCGGCGAGAAGATCGTCCCCGGCGACCGGATCGTGGGTGTCCCCTCGAGCGGCATCCACAGCAACGGACTCACGCTGGCACGCCGCATCGTGGAGGATGGCGGCGACTATGGGGAGCGGCTCTCAACCGGGCGGACGATCGGCGAGGAGCTGCTGACGCCCACCCGGATCTACAGCGGCGTGCTGGATGTGACCGAGACTGTTCCGGTGCACGGCATGTGCCACGTCACCGGCGGCGGACTCCGCAACTTCTCCCGCCTCTCCCGCTACGGTTTCTCCATCACCGATCCGCTGGAGCCGCAGCCCATCTTCCGCTGGCTCCAGGAGAGGGGGAATGTCCCCCGCGAGGAGATGTACCTCACCTTCAACATGGGCATGGGATTTGCGTTCGTCGTGCCGCCGCCCTCCGTGGAGGGCGTTCTGGAGGTCTACCCGAATGCCCGGGAGGTGGGCACCATCATCGAGAAGGGCGGGGTCTACCTGGAAGGCCGGGAGATCCGATAGCGGTCACGATCCGCACTCCTCTGCCTCCAGGATCCTCTTATCCGCTTTTTCCGAGAGAATCGCACTGTTCCCCGAGGGGTCCCGGAGGATCAGGGTTATACGGAGGGCTCCCGCCCGAACCTCATCGAGCGCCTGCAGGAGCGCTGTCGCCCGCTCCCGCTCCTCCCCCTCCGCCCAGGAGAGCACGCCGCCAAGTACCTGCCCCACGCGGTCGAGCACCCCCTCGACGTTGGAGACGAATCCCTGGCAGATCGGCCCGGGCTCCACCAGGACGCCGAGCTCCGGGATCTCCAGGCATCCGCAGGCGCTGCGGATCACGCGGATGGAGAGATCCTCCACCGTCTCCACGCGGAGCGTCCACTCCGATGGTTCGTTCTCCTCCAGGATCATCGTGTCCGTATAGCGGAAACCGCAGGGGCAGCTTCCGCTGACCAGGAGAATCTTCGAAAAATAGGGTATTTCCTCGGTCTGATATAGGAACTCGAGCTCTTTTTCACAGATCGGACATCGGCTTTGCAGGACACTCCTCAAGAGAGGCTGCCCCCGATCTTCTCGCGGGAGATCTTCACCGACATGGGAGTGATCACGATGTACTTCTGGTCCCCGAGTCCGACGATATCCCCGTTCACGTCGCGTGCCACCTCTTTTAAGTCCTTCAGCACCCGCTCGTAGGTGATCTTGTCCATCTTGAGGCGGGATATGTCGACGATGACGATATTTCCGTTGTAGACCTCGTCCTTCACCCGCGGGGTCTCCCGGATGTCGGCGATGGAGGCGACCTTGACATACATGGAGGCCGCCTCCTCCCCGGCGGCCCCCTCGAAGGCCGCCAGATCGAGCTCCATGTAGTCATCCTCCCCGATGGTGGAGCTTCTGCCGATGATGGTGTCGATCAGTTTACTCATGAAAGAAGGTGTACTGTGAATTTTATTTAATGGTATCTCTATTGCTCTCTCTAAATTTCCAGGTTCCAGAGATCATCGCCGACGTAATGGATGTTCCTGGCCATTTTGCCTTTTTCCTGCCGTTGCATCTCAGCGAATTCGTACAGCGCCACCCCGATCGCCAGGGGTTTGCGGTGCCGCTCCTCCGCCACCACCACGGGCGAGCCCGCACGGATATCCTCGGACAGGGAGACGATCCCGGGGCGCATGATATCCGCCCCTTTGATCACGAAGGGGATCGCACCCATGTCCACGATCAGGTGCCTCCCGGGGAAGGGGTGCTCGATCGCCCCCCGCAGCGTCGGGAATACCCACCCTTCGTACTCCATTAGAAGAGGCTTCTTGCCGATGAGGTAGAGCCGGAACGGTGAGTCGGTCTCCGCGACTTCCACGGTATCCGAGCGGAAGAGCGCTGCACTCTCCCCGATCTGCTCGGCAAGCCGCGATTGCAGGGAGGCGATATCCGTCTTGCGGATGGGATGGCGTTTTTTTAAGGTGATTGCAACCATCGCGTCACGATAATCCACCTGCCCGGTCATAAAAGGTGCGGGTCCGCCCCTGCCGCAGGTCGCGGGAGAACGCTAGGTTTAAGTAGCTACCTCGCGCAATTATGGTACTTCACGCCACAGGGTAATCGTATGACAAAGAGACCGATGGAGATTTTGGATCAGGTTCTGAACCGCCAGCCGGTCATCGTTTCGCTGAAAGGCGGCCGGGAGATCCGGGGAATCCTGCAGGGGTACGATGTCCATATGAACCTCGTGCTGGATAAGGCCGAAGAAGAGGTCGGCGGCACGGTCGTAAAAGTCGGCACCCTCATCGTTCGCGGAGACAACGTCATCTACATTTCACCATTGATAGAGTAAGGGGGATTCCATGACAAAAGGCACACCATCCATGGGAAAGAGGCAGAAACGGGTGCACATCGCGTGCCGGAGATGCGGCTCCATCTCCTACCACGTCCGCCAGAAAACCTGTTCTGCCTGCGGCTTCGGCCGAAGCACCAAGTTGCGCGGTTACCGCTGGGCAAACAAAAAGCCTAAAGTTCCAACACACTAAATATTTTCAGTATGTGCGGCATCGTTGGCATCGTTGATGCTGGCGAGGTTTCCGGTCCCCTGTATTATGCCCTGTTCTCTCTCCAGCATCGCGGCCAGGAGAGTGCCGGCATCTCCACTTCCGATGGTTTCAGGCTCTACAAACACAAGGGGCAGGGACTCGTCACCGAGGTCTTCAGCGAGGGGATTTTAAAGGAGCTGAAGGGGAACGTGGGGGTGGGGCACGTCCGATACCCCACGACAGGTGCCAACCTGCCCGAGAACGCCCAGCCCTTCAACTTCACCTACAAGGGCCACTTCTTCGCCATCGTCCACAACGGTAATCTCGTGAACACGCAGGAGCTGCGGGCCGAGTTCGAACATGCGGGGGAGATCTTCTCGACCTCCACGGACACCGAGGTGATAGCGAGCGTCATCGCCCGTGAGTACCGCCGCTCGTCCAACGTCGAGGATGCGATCGTCCACTGCATGCGGAAGCTCGAGGGGTCCTATTCTGTTGTGATGATGCTGGACGACGTGCTGTACGCGTTCCGCGACCCGCTCGGCATCAAACCCCTCTGCATCGGGCGGCTTGCCGATGGCTACATCGTGGCCTCGGAGAGCGTGGCGGTGGATGCCCTCGGCGGCACGCTCCTGCGCGACGTGATGCCCGGCGAGCTGATCCGCATCAACGACCAGGGTATTCAGTCCAAGCAGATCACGCGCTCCAACCACCATGCCTACTGCATATTCGAGTTCATCTACTTCGCACGCGCCGATTCCCTGATGGAGGGCAGGCTCGTATACGACGTGCGGCGCAAGATCGGTGAGTTCCTGGCGGACGAGGCTCCCGTCGAGGCGGACATGGTCTCTCCGGTGCCGGACTCCGGCATCTCGCTCGCCGTGGGATACGCGATCCACACGGGCGTTCCGTTCCTGGAGACCCTGATGAAGAACCGCTACA
>JAXDAH010000140.1:0-17251 GCA_034679905.1 Methanomicrobiales archaeon
TGCCCCGACCTTGAAGTGGCCGGGCAGATCGTTCTTGTTCGCGGCCCCGTATTCGCCCGTGTCGTAGTCGTGGTAGACCAGTTCCAGGTTCTGCTTCTCCGCGAGCTCTTTTGCCTCCTCCCATGACTGCGCCATCGTAACCTCCGTGCCGGCAATACTCATTGCAGTTATTTAGGTCTTGTGCCCCCGTGGTGTTTGCACCCAATCTTCTGCACAATATCTGACCTGCACCTGAAATCGGGATCTGGTGCGCTTTCGCGACTTCCTGGATTCCGTTGCGGCGTAGTGCATAGCGTGATGTGCCCCGTTCGGATACGCTGTCATGACCGATACCCTGGATAAAAAAATGCTCATCGTCATCACGGATACCGCAGCTCTGTTGAAATCTTCATAGAGGCGAGAACTTGCTCCGATACGGCCGGCATCCCCGCAGGGTTATCTCCCCGTCGTGCGATAGCCCGGATACGGAGATATCCAGGCCTATCGCAGTATCCCCCTCCCCTCGGAGAGGGGAGGATCCCGACCCTCGGGGGAGTAGTATCCGCGGTATACGTGCAAGAATACATCGGAGAGCTTCTCTACAGAGTCTGAATGCCTAACATCGACGCTCCAACTTTGCATATTTCCATAAAAAAATGCGGACACAAAAGCATAGGGCCCATGATAGGGCGGTGTCGCTCTTCTAACAATAGGCTCGCGAAATCTGGGGGCCATGGACGAGAATCTCTCGACATACGGTGCATGGCGTGTAATGTGCCAGAGCATATATTAAAATCGATAAGGCACACAGACCCCCATCGAGGTATGGAAGTGGAAGAGGGGCATCCGTGACCCCTTCACTCACCGAAGGCTTTTTCACCGTTTTTTGCCCACAGTAGCCAGGTACAAAAGGAACTGCTTCTCTCCGTCGATGCTCAGCAATCCATTCATCTCTGCGTCCAGAAATGCTCCGATAGCGCATACGCCGCACTGAATGGCCTCAGCGGCGAGGTAGAGGTTCTGGCAGACGTGACCGGCATCCAGAAAGAGGTAGCGGTATCCCCGCTCCCCATACCGCCAGGTCATGCGGGGCGCGTATGCGGTCCAGAAGAAGGTTGTGGCGCTGGTGCGGACGAAGTTCTGGTTCAGGCAGGCCCGCGTGATGGAGAGGGCGATATCCGGATCCCGGTTCACCTCCTGGAGAGCATGCTCCAGGGCCAGGTAGCGGTACAGCCCGGGAGGAAGATCCACGACAGTATTGACGAGGAGGTACGTCTCCAGGGCATGCCGCGCTCCTGCAGAAGGAACCGTACGGAAGGTCGCCTGGCCGGGCACGATCTTCCTGACGCCCTGGGTGCACCAGAGCAGGAATCCGAGTTCCTCCAGAGAGAGCGGCTGCCGGCCATAGACCCGCACGCTCTCCCGCTGCTCGATCGCTGCCCGCAGATCCGTGGGAGGGGTGACGATCCGATCCGGGGAGGGCAGCCGCAGCAGTTCTTTCCCCGCGTCGGGAGGTTGTTCCAGGGGCGGCGGCGCGACTCCACGCATCTGGGCCGATGGCCTGAGATTGTCAAACCGCGTCTGTACGATGAAATCGCTCCCGATGTTCTTCTCCACAGCAGCCACCCGCCAGGGCCGGTACGGACAGAGCCCGCCTTCAAATGAGATGAACTTTGTCCCTGCAGTGGCGGAGCTGGCGGTCAGGTGCGCTTGAACATCGCGTCCAGCTTTGCCTTGGGGATGGAGACGATCGTCGGCCGCCCGTGGGGGCAGGTGTAGGGATTTCGGGTATGCCGGAGCTGCTGGAGCAGCCGCTCGCACTGGCCCGGGGTGCAGGCCGTCCCGCCCTTCAGGGCCCCCCGGCAGGCGATCACCCGCCCGATCGACTCGCGGCTGTCCAGGCCGCGGCGCCCCTCGTCTGAGAGGAGGTCGGTGACGACGGCATGGACGGCCGAGGGGTCCTCCAGCCGCCCCAGGACGACCGGGACCGCCCGCACCGCATAGGCGTCCCTCCCGAAGGGCTCGATCCGGAACCCCTCCTCCTCCAGCGCCGGGCGGGCCTCCTCGAGGATTGCCGTCTCGCGGGGGGAGAGGTGCAGGACGGCGGGAACCAGCAGCTCCTGCGACCGTGCCGCCCCCTCCCGGGCCGCCATGACCTGATCGTAGAGGATCCGCTCGTGGGCGGCATGCTGGTCGATCAGTACCAGGTCGTCTTCCGGCGTCCGTGCGACGATGTACGTCGCCCCGAGCTGCCCGATCACCTCCAGGTCCGGCAGCCGATTTTCCTCCTCCCACGGCGCGTCCGGCGGTTCGGTGCGGCGGAGCTGCCGCTCCGTGGTAAGGAGTCCGGCGTGGGTGAGCTCGCGGATCCCGCCGGCCAGGTCCGGGCGGTGCGAGTACGGGGGCTCCTCCGCCGGGGTGAGTGCCACCGGCTGCAGGGCTGTGGGCACCGCCTGTTCTGGTATGCGGATGTGGTCCCGCAGCGCCTCGCCGATGATCCGCGTTATCTCGGGGAGGATCTCCTTCTCCTGGCTCAGCCGCACCTCCCGCTTGGTCGGATGGATGTTCACGTCCACGAGAGCCGGGGAGATCGCGAGGTCCAGGAAGACGAGCGGATATCGGTCTCCGGGCAGCAGCGCTCCATACCCCTCGCGGATCGCCCGGAGCAGGGGCGGGTGGTGGACGAACCGCCGGTTGATGCTGACGAACATCCGATCCCGGGTCTTCCAGGAGAGCGCCGGCTGGGTGATGGACCCCTCCAGCCGGAATACAGGTACGGTCGCTTGGATGGGGATCAGCGCCCGTGCCGCGTCGACGCCGTAGAGGTCCAGCACCGCATCCGCCAGGTCCATCGTCCCCTGCGTGGAGAGGCGCTCTCTCCCGTTGTGCACCAGGCAAAATCCGATCTCGCGGTGGGCGAGCGCCTCCCCCTCCACGACGCTGACGATATGCGCCAGCTCGACGGCGAGGCTCTTCAAAAACTTCCGTCGCGCCGGGGTGTTGAAGAAGAGATCGTCCACGGTGATCGTCGTCCCCTCGGGCGCACCCGCCTCGCCGATCCCCTCGAGGCTCCCTCCGCGCACCGTCACACAGGTGCCGCCCGTGGCGGCGGAGCCCCGCGGTTTCGTCACCAGCGTCACCCCGGCAACGGCCGCAATGCTCGCCAGCGCCTCCCCGCGGAATCCCAGGGTGCGGCACCGCTCCAGGTCGGCGATGCTCTGGATCTTGCTGGTGGCGTGCGGCGTAAACGCCATCGCCGCATCTGCCGGCGACATCCCGAGCCCGTCGTCCGTCACCCGGATGCGGGTGATGGCGCCTCGGGCGGAGGCGATCTCGATGCGGATGCGGCGTGCATCCGCGTCGATCGCGTTCTCGATCAGCTCCTTGACGACCGAGGCCGGCCGCTCCACCACCTCGCCGGCGGCGATCTGGTTCACGGTGCCCTCGTCCAGGACGCGGATGGTCGGGAGAGGCTGGCTGCCGCTCATCGCTCCTGCCCCCCTGCCTTCTTCTTCAGATCGTAGAGCGCGAGGAGCGCCTCCCGCGGCGTCATCGCGTCCGGGTCCAGCTCCTGCAGGGCCTTTTCAAGGACACCCTCGCGGCTCCCGTCTCCCGGCGCGTCGATGAGGAGCATCTGGGTGTAGCGCTGCACCTTCGGACCGGGCTGGGTATCCCGCTCCATGGATTCCTTCAGGATGCCGCGGGCGCGGTCGATCACCTTCCGCGGGATGCCGGCGAGCTGGGCCACGTGGATGCCGTAGCTCTTGTCCGTGGCCCCGGGGATGAGTTTCCGCAGGAACACCACCTCTTTACCGGTATCCTTCACCGCGAAATGGCAGTTCTTCACCCGGAGATACTCCGTCTCGATGCCCACCAGCTCGTGGAAGTGCGTGGCGAACAGGGTCCTCGGGCCGGACGATCGTCCGTGGAGGAACTCGAGCACCGCCCGCGCGATAGAGCAGCCGTCGAGGGTGCTCGTGCCCCGCCCGATCTCGTCCAGGATCACCAGGCTCCGCTCCGTCACGTTGTTGAGGATATTGGCCAGCTCCAGCATCTCCACCATGAACGTGGACTGCCCGCTCGCCAGATCGTCGAACGCCCCCACCCGGGTGAATATGCGGTCCACGAATCCGATGCGGGCGTACTCTGCCGGCACGAAGCTGCCCATCTGGGCCAGGATCACGATCTGCGCCACGCCCCGCATGTAGGTGGACTTGCCAGCCATATTGGCGCCGGTGATGATCAGGATCTGGTCGCCCTCCCCGTCGAGATGCGTGTCGTTGGGCACAGAGCCCCCCCCCATGCGGGCGTCCACCACCGGGTGCCGCCCGTCGCGGATCTCAATTCGGCTGCTCTCGTCCAGGATGGGGCGTACGTAGCCGTTCCGGCGGGCGACCTCGGCGAGCGCGGCGTAGACGTCCAGCTCTGCCAGGATGCGGGCGTCCTGCCGCAGATCCGGAATGGTCTCCCGGAGGGACCCGATCAGTGCGGCGTAGAGTTCGAGCTCCAGGGAGAGGAGCCGCTCCTCCGCCGTGGCAATCATCGCCTCCTTCTCCTTGAGCTCCGGGGTGGTGAACCGTTCGCCGCCGGCGGTCGTCTGCCGCCGCTCGTAGTGCGGTGGCACCAGGTGGAGGTTGGGGCGGGTGACCTCGATGTAGTAGCCGAAGACGTTGTTGTAGCCGATCTTGAGGGAGCGGATCCCGGTCTCCTGCCGCTCTCGCTGCTGGAGGTCCAGGATCCAGTCCTTCCCCGAACTCGCCATCGCCCGGAGCTCGTCGAGCCGCCGGTCGTACCCCTCCCGGATCATCCCGCCGGCGGCGGTCGTGGCGGGAGGGTCGTCGCGAATCGAGCGGGACAGCAGGTCGACCGTCTGCGGAAGGCACTTCAGCGCCTCCACCAGTTCGCGGAGGCGGGCCGATTCCCCGGCCTGCACGACCCGGGATCCGAGCGCCTGGAAGTCCGGCAGGACCCGCAGGGTGTCCCGCAGGCGGATCAGGTCGCGGGGGCCGGCGTTGCCGTAGGCGATTCGCCCGCCGATCCGCTCGATGTCCGCGCAGCTGTGGAGGAGCGTGCGCAGCTCCGCCTGCAGCAGGGGGGCGTTCACCAGGCATTCCACGGCGTCCAGGCGGGCGTTGATGGCGTCGACCGAGACCAGCGGGCCGGTCAGGCAGGTGCGGAGCAGCCGGCTGCCCATGGGCGTCTCGGTGCAGTCCAGCAGGGACAGGAGCGTGGCGCTGGTATCGCCGCCCCGGATGCTCTCCAGGATCTCCAGGTTGCGGAGCGTGATCGCGTCCAGCCCCAGGCACTGGCCCGGGCTACGGATCGACATTCCGCTGATGTGCTGGAGGGGGCAGCGCTGCGTCTCCTTTGCAAACTGCACGCAGGCGCCGGCGGCCCGGACGGCGGACGGGAACGGCTGGCAGCCATAGCCGTCCAGAGAGGCAACCTGGAACTGCGAGAGCAGGGTCTCCGTCGCCTGCTCGAGCGAGAATGCGGCATCCGGATAGGGGGTCACCAGGACTCGATGCTCCTCCAGAGGCTTCTCCAGCAGGTCCCTGGATCCCTCCGGGAGGATGCACTCCGAGGGGCGGTAGCGGGCAATCTCGGAGAGGCATTCTGTCAGGCCCTCGGAAAGGGGGCAGACGGTGGCGAAGAGCTCGCCGGTGGAGATGTCCAGGAACGCCAGGCCGATCCGGCGGTTTCGCTCGTCGGGCAGGAGGGACATCAGGTAGCGTGCCGCCGGGGAACCGCCCAGGAGCCCGGCGTCGATCACTGTCCCCGGCGTGATCACCCGCACGACGTCCCGCTTCACCAGCCCCCGGGCTGCCCTGGCATCCTCGAGCTGGTCGCAGATCGCCACGCGGTGCCCCTTCTCGATCAGCCGTGCGATGTAGCCCTCGGCGGCGTGATAGGGCACCCCGGCGAGGGGGATGCGCTCGCCGTCCCGCCCCCGCTGGCGGGAGGTGAGGACGATGTCCAGCTCCCGCGAGACCAGCTCCGCGTCGGCACCGAACGTCTCGTAGAAGTCTCCGATGTGGAAGAGGAGGATGGCATCCGGGTGCCGCGCCTTGATCCGGCTGTACTGCTCCATCACGGGCGACATGCGGGCCTGCGGGGAGCGGGGCTGGTCGTTCATGGGGTCTTGTGGAGGGACAGGTCCTGGGAAAATCTGGTCTCCGAGCTGCCATAAGAGTTCCGGATGGAGGGTGAAAGAGCGGCAGAGGGGTCCATGTCCCGCAGGGAGTGGGTGCGGGCGGGCGGTTTCCGGCTGCATAAGGTATTTCTAGAGGGGCGTGGTACCGCGTAGCCGTGTACATCATCATCGTCGGGCTGGGGGGAATCGGGAGGACGCTCGTCGGGATTGCCGCCGACAACCGCAACGACGTGGTGGTCATCGACAGGAACGAGGAGCGAGCCGCCGAGATCCTGGAGCACTACGACGTGCTGGCCGTTGTCGGCGACGCCACGGACAAGGAGATTCTGGAGGAGGCCGGCATCGAGCGGGCGGATGCCCTCGTCGCCACGACGAGCGACGACTCGGTCAACCTCATGACCTGCCTGCTGGCGCGACGCTACAAGGTGCCGAACGTGATCTCCATCGTCAACCAGATCGAGCACTCCGACTTCTTCAAGGAGGTCGGGGTGCGGATCAGCGAGAATCCCGACGAACTGGTCGCGACGCGCCTCTACTACTGGGTGGAGAGCCCCGGCATGCAGCAGCTCGCTGCCCTGCCCGGCGGCCGGATCTTCGAGTTCGTCGCCGAACAAAACGCCCCATTCATCGACCGCGAGCTGCGGGAGCTGAAGGCGAAGGACTTCGTCGTCATTGCCATCAACCGGGCAGGGGACGGGATGATCATCCCGACCGGGGACACCCGCATCCGCCCGGAGGATACCCTTACGGTCTTCACCAGGAAGGAGGCGGAGAAGGAGACGCTGCGCCTGCTCGACCGCCAGCTGAAGCACCCGGCCCGGTAAGGACGATCCCGCCCCCGATCTCCGCTGCGGGATCCCGCTGTTACCGCGCCACGGTGGTCTCGAAACCCCGGAACAGGCCCACGATCAGCACGATGACCGGCAGGATCTCGAGCCTCCCGATCCACATCAGCAGGATGAAGATCCACTTGTTCACCGCAGGGCTGGCCGGGGTCATGAATCCGACGGAGAGGCCCACGTTGCTCATCGCAGAGGCGAGCTCGAAGAGCACCTCGTAGGGTGTGTACGGCGTCGCGTAGAGGTGGAGCACCAGCATGAGGGAGAGGAAGAGTGTCAGCGCCCAGAGCACCACGATCAGCATGTTCTTCGAGATCTCGAGTTCCGATACCTCTTTTGGCAGGATCCGCCCCTCGTAGCGGAAGGGGACGATCACCCTTCTCCCCACGAAGAACCGCTTGAACCACCAGACGAGGGATTCGTAGGCGAGGACCAGGCGGTTCACCTTGATCCCGCCGGCCGTGCTGCCCGCCGCGCCGCCGATGAACATCAGCATGATGATCAGGATGAGGGGGGCTGCCGCCCAGAGGGTGAGATCCGTGTTCTGGAGGCCGGTGCAGGTGATGCCGGAGACGGCGGTGAAGATCCCCTCCCGCACCGCCTGCAGGAGCGTGTAGCCGTCCGTCAGGTAGAGATCGAGAGATACGATGCCCGAGGCTACGAATGCCAGGGAGAGGAAGAGGAGCACCACCGCATCCCTGAAGATCCAGAACTGCCGCTTGGCGTAGATGAGATAATAGATCTTGAAGGGGAGCGCCCCGGCGATCATCACCAGCACGAGCACGCCTTCCAGGGCGGGGTTGTCGTAGAACAGGATTCCCTGGTCGTGGATGGGGAACCCGCCGGTCGAGAGCGTGACCATGACCAGGTTCGTGGCATCCCAGAGGGGCACGCCTGTCAGCAGGACGAGCCCGATGAAGATGAGGGTGAGGGCTGCATAGATGCCCCAGAGCCGCCTCCCCGTGGAGACCGCACTGGGCATGAACGCCTCGGGCCGCCCCTCCGAGCGGAAGAGCCGGGACCTGGCGAGTCCGGAGGCGGTCTGCATCGTGACGGTGAACGCGATCACGCCGATGCCCCCCATCCACTGCATGAAGGAGCGCCAGAAGATCAGGGTGCGGGGGGCGGTGTCGAGGGAGGTCATCATGGTGAAGCCGGTGGTGGTCCAGCCGGACATCGCCTCGAACATGCTGTCGGTGAAGGACATCCCGAGCCCCAGGATGAACGGTACGGCCCCGACCACGGCGATGGCGAACCAGGCGAGTGCCGCGGTCGCCAGGGCGATGGAGAGGTGGGGGGCGTGGTCCCCCCGCGGAATACGCGTTAAGAAGTAGCCGAGGAGCACGAAGGCAAACGGTGTCGATGCCATGGGGAGGATCATGCTCCACTCCCGGTAGATCACGAGCACGACGAAGGGTGTGAACGCGGCAAGCCCGACGAGCTCGAAGATGCTGCCGATATCGTTGGCGATCATCCCGACGTGCTCCCGCCACGGCATGCTCCAAGAGGAGGGGAGGAGATTAATTAGCCTTTCGCAGGACGGATGCGCATTCTCGAAAACTATCGAATCCCGCTCGCGAATTCGGGTGTGAAGGCCTACGCATCTGGCGGGGCACGGGATCGTGGACACCCCGATCCCCTCTGGGTAGAGTAGGCCTGAAGGTTCCAGAGCGAGCGGGCCTGGAATAGGTTCAACGCATCGAGGTTGCCGAGACAGGCGCATACAAGGTCCGGGCTAGAGTACTGCGGAAGAGTATCGGGAATCGTACCGGTCAGTCTCCAGGGGTATCGAGGGGGGAGGAGGCATGGTATACTATTCGAACGGATCCACCTCCCCTGGAGGGCATCGCAATGGCGAGGTGGGGTATGGAACAGCCCGCGTGGATCGCGCGTCACGGCATGCTGAACGGCTAGCATGATTCGGCGCTCGATACCGATGGCTTTCCACGCACGGGATCGCTCTCTGCATACCTTCCCACCTCATGCAGGAGTAAAGTCCGGAAAAGCCCAGAATCGACTCATCGGAGAGGCTGACCGTTACAATTCAAGCTCGAATTCCAGAGTATCTGATCCCCCGGCTGGCCGAACCTACGGTCCTATCGCAGCGGTGGGGGAGGGGGTTCTAGAAGGGGGAGGGGGCGCACCTCCTCCCCCCGTCCCCCACCCCGCTGCTACGATAGCCTCGAAGGGAGGCTCAAAGGAGGGATATCGCGGCATTAAGAACTGATGTGCGAAATGCCGTCCGCGGTGCGGATGAGCCTTCAATAGCCGGCTTTTGCGAGAATCTCCACCACGGCGCGGTATGCCGGCGACTCTTCCGGAACCTCGAAGAGGGATCGTCCCGAGAGCACGTAGTCCGAGAGCAGGGGGTCGTAGGGGATCTTTCCGAGATAGGCACCGGGGAAGTCCCGGCGCAGGCGCTCCTCCTCGGACTCCGGGAAGAGGAACGCCCCCACCAGGTAGAAGTGGCGCGCCTCGATCCCCACCTCCCGCACGATCCGCTGCGCCCGCCGCACGTGCTCGAAGGAGCGGCTGGAGGGGCTCACGAGATCGAAGATGACATCCACGTCGGTGGAGATCTTGCGGTTCAGGTGCTCGAGGCCGGCCGGCGAGTCGATGAGCACGAAGCGGTAACTCTTTGCGATCGTAGAGAGCGCTCCTTTCAGAGCGGCGTCCGGCAGGCAGTAGCATCCCTCGACCCACTTGGTGCCGACCGCCAGCAGGTCGCAGAGGTCACCCTCGTACAGCCCCTCCTCCCAGATCCGCGTCTCGATCCGCTCCGTCGGGGCGCGGCCGGTCGTGGTCCCCCCCCGCTCCAGGAATGTCTCCGTCGTCAGGTCCGCGATCGTCCGCACCCCCTCGCTCTCGAGGTCGATTCCCACCATCTCGGCGAGGTTCTGGTCCGGATCGGCATCGATGAGAAGCAGGGGCGTCTCCCCCTTCTCGATGAAGTACCTGGCCATGAGGGCGACAAAGGACGTCTTCCCCGTCCCCCCCCGACCCATCGTCACGATCATCTGCATGGCTCACGCCTCCGGCATGCCTCTCAGACGGTCCAGGATGCGCTCCAGCGAGCGGATCGCCGGGCTGTCCGCATTCTGGAAGATGGTTCTTCCCAGGATTCCGGCCTCCCGCACCGTGCGGTCGAAGGGCACCTCTCCGATGCACTCCAGCCCGCAGTCGCTCGCGTATTGCCGGACCATGCGGGCCTGGTCGCCCTCGATCATGTTCGCGACGATGACCGTCCGGTGGATCCCGGCCTCGGCGGAGAGCCGGGCAATCCTGCCCGCGGCATGCAGCGACCGCACGTTCGCGTCCGTAACCACGAGCATCACGTCCACGCGGTCCGCCGTCCCCCTGCCGAGATGCTCCACGCCGGCCTCCATGTCCAGGATCACCGTCTCGTTCCGCTGGACGGCAACGTGGCGGAGAAGGGCCCGCAGCACGGCATTCGCCGCACAGGTGCAGCCCGATCCCATAGAGGCGACCGTGCCCATGACGAGCAGGTTCACACCCGAGGGGGTGCGCACCGCGTAGCGCTCGACGATATCCTCGACGCGGAACGCGAGGTTGTACACCCCGGGATAGCCGGTCCCCGTCTTCAGGGCGATAAGATCCTGGTTCTCCGATATGGGCAGGATAGAGCCCGCCGCCTCGGGGGACAGCCCCAGGAAGAGTCCCAGGTTCGGCGAGCTGTCCGCATCGATCGCGAGCACGCGCTGTCCCTGCCGCGCAGACAGCCAGGCCAGCGTGCCGGCAATGAGCGTCTTCCCCACGCCCCCCTTGCCGGATACGGCTATCTTCATGGATCCGCCCTCTCTGCCGCACCCACGGGGCTGTCATCCCACTTCAATCCTGCCCTCCCCCTATGCATGTATGTCCCGCTCCTCCCGATCCCCTGGAAAGAGGTCGCTCCGGCCCGGGACGAAGAGCGCGGCGGTATACTCGTCGACGAAGTCGGAGTCGACCAGGAGATCGATGTAGACCATGCTGCCCGCGATCGCCTGCGCCTCCTCCCGCTTCCGCAGGGAGAGCAGGGCCAGGTAGGCCCCTGAGAGGGAGCCGTTCCCGATCCCCTGCACCGTCGCGTTCGGGAACGGCGGGAGGATCCCGAAGGCGGTGGCGCTCCGCATGTCGGCGAACGCCCCGAAGGCGCCGGCGAGGTATACGTGGCGGATATCCGCGGGCGTCAGGCGGTACTTCTTCAGCAGGACGGCGACGGCGCCGCAGAGCGCCGCTTTCGAGTCCATGAAGTAGTCCATGTCCTGCTGGGTTATCGCGATATCCTGGCGTATGGCGGTCTTTTCACCCGGGACGAGGCAGTACTCCGGACCCTCGTGCCCCTGCCGGACACGGGGGTGCGAGCCGACGAGCTTCCCCTTGAAGTCCAGGATGCCGGCTTGAAACATGCCAGCCGCCGCGTCGATCAGGCCCGAACCGCAGATCCCTCTCGGCGGGACCGATCCGATCACCTCCACCGCCGCCACGCCCGTGTCGCGATCGACCGCGACGTGCTCGATCGCCCCCCGCATCGCCCGCATGCCGTCGCCGATGCCCGCACCCTCGAAAGCCGGGCCGGAGGCGCAGGAGACGGCAGCGAGCCACTCCTGGTTGCCGATCACGATCTCGCCGTTCGTTCCCAGGTCGATTAAGAGGGATACCTCCGGGCGTCTGTGCATCCCCGACACCAGCACATCCCCGACGGCATCGCCGCCGACGAACCGGCTCACGTTCGGGAGGCAGTAGCAGTAGGCGCGGGGATGCACCTCGATGCCCAGGGATGCGGTCCTGCAGACGAACGGTCGGCGCGAAACGTCCGCGTCGACCATCTCCAGGTAGCGGGGATCCCGCCCGACCAGCAGGTGGTTCATCACCGTGTTGCCGCCGACCGTCACCTCCAGGATCTCGGAGGGCGCTATTCCTGCCGCCGCCGCAGCGCCGTGCACCACCTGATTGACGCTCTCAAGGGCAGCCTGCTGCAGCAGCCGCACCCCGTCCGCCCTCCCCGAGAACCCGATGCGAGTGATCACCTCCTCCCCGTAGGTGATCTGACGATTCAGCGTCGCCTGCCGCGCCAGCAGGGCTCCCGTAGTGAGATCGACGAGAGTTCCGACGACGGTCGTGGTGCCCAGGTCGAGGGCGATGCCGCAGGGGGGACCGGCTCCGTTCTCGGGGACGATATCCTGGATCTCGGGGTACCCCGGCGTCCGCGTCAGGATCGCCCGGGCCGGCGGTGGCGGGATCCGGTCCAGCAGTTCCTCCGGCATGCGGGGCCGCGTGCCCGTGTAGCCGACGAGGCGGATGGAGCGTCCCCCGGGGGCGAAGGGATCCCCATCCGCCACCTGCAGCGGATACGCCTCGACGGGGGGATCGAGGTGATCGGTCTCGAGCCCTTCCGGCATCAGGATCTGGGGGGCCTCGATCCGGCTCTCGAGCGGCACGGTGACCTCCAGATCCCCGCTGACCGTCACCTCGCACGCCAGGCGGTATCCCGCCTCCACCTCGCGGGGGGTGAGGTGCCGCCTCCGCGCTGCGGACCGCTCCGTCCAGCCGCCTCCCTCCAGGATGACGCGGCACTTGCCGCACTCCCCTTTTCCCCCGCAGATGCTCTCGATCTGGACGCCCGCCCTGCGGATCGCCTCGAGCAGGCTGGTCCCGGGCGCGACCTCCACGGTGCGGTTGAGGGGGTGGACGTAGACCCGCGCCTTTCGCCCGCCCGCATCCCGCGATCGGGGGGAGATACCGCTCATCGTGCGCGCCTCCGCAGGGATCGCATCCCCTAATCGCCCCGCGGAGGCCAGTGCTCGCGGAGGAACGCGGCGAGGCCCGAGGAGTCCTTCGGGCCGACGAGGATTCGCCATCCGCTCGTCTCCTCCGTCTCTCCGCTCAGCCGTGCGGCAAGCCCGGGGAGGATCAGCCAGCGGTGCCCGACCAGCTCCTCGGCGTTGTACTCCCGGAGCGTCTCGGCCACCTTCTCGGCGGTCAGGTAGCGCCCGGCGACAGCGCTCTCCACGCTGATGCCGCCCGTATCTACCACGATGAGGTGGCAGTCCAGGTGAGCGGCCTTGATGTCGGACTCGACCGTGAAGAAGGTGAGGGCATAGTTGGTGGTGATGAGCAGGGGGGAGTCTTTATCGGGACTGCCGAAGGTCCGCACCCCGGGCTCCACCGAGACCGGTTTGCGGGGATCGGTGTAGATATTGAACCGCCAGAGGAGCTGGGGCAGCAGCACCCAGCCCTCCAGGCTGTGCAGGATCAGCAGGTCGGCATAGCGGCTGATCTGCATCGCGGCGGTGTAGGCCTCTTTCCAGCGGATCGCATCGGGCGAGAGCTCGTCTCCGGCCCAGGCGGCGATGGGGGTCCCGAGCAGGGGAAATCCCAGGTAGTCGTCGTGGGCGAGGCATGCGGCCCGGCGGATGGTAGAGGCGTTCATGATGGTGCGGGCAAGCCCCGCATCGACGGAGGTGCCCGGATCCAGCACCAGGTCCTGGACGCCGCAGTCGAGGAGCGTGTGGGCGAGGGAGCGGAGCAGCGGGATGTCGCCGGGCGCCGAGACGACGAGCGGACAGCGATACTGCAGCGCGAGATCCGCCATCGCCTCCCAGTTCGCAGCGGTCGCCGCGTACAGGAGCGGACGGCTCTCCGGGGCGCGGGCAATTCCCGCCTGCATCACCCCGGGATCGAGCGTGCAGAGGATCAGGGGATAGCCCGACGCCGCCGCCCGCTCCACGGTCCGCGCGAAGGCGTCCGGGTCCCCCGTGGTCGAGCGGATCGCGATCGCGTCGAGCTGGAGCGTCCGCCCGATGTAGGAATAGGAGAATCCGCCGATCTCGTTCACACGCCGCTCGAGTTCCTCCTCCGTCATGCCGTCGGTGACATCGATCGCAATGACGGTCGGATTGTGATAGGTGAAGTCATGGCGGTACAGAACGTGCTTCCCGCCCACGGTGACGGCACGGTCGCCCGTCCCGAAGCTGACCGCCTTCACCGGCGGGGCCAGGAGTTCCGAGAGGTCGGCGTAGAGGTGCGCGTGCTCCGGGCGGAGGAGCGGGGTGCAGTCCTCGAGGACGTACTCGCCGTTGATGAGCCGCGTGGCAAACGCCATGCAGTTCGCCTCCCCGCACTCCTGACAGTTCGTTCTCGGGAGGATCTTGTAGACGTCGATCGGGCTGATCTCTTTGATGCTCTTCTTTCCAGCTTCCATGGTTCCTCCGTTCAGGTCTGCACGGTCACCCAGTCGCGATGCGGTTCGGTCTCCTCCTGCGGGTGCATCAGCCAGGAGGAGACGCTCCGCATCGTCTGCACTGCCGAGGGGTGCATCATCAGGAAGAGATCGACGCCGGCCAGCAGCAGGGTGAGGCCGTTCACCGTCTCCCAGAGCGGTCCCCGGACCTCGCGGGAGCCGTAGCGTCCGTCGATCTCCATCCAGGCCTCGCGGGCCGCCCACGCGTTCGTGGAGGCGGAGATGGTGGGGTGCTGGAGCTCGGCATCCCCCATCAGCGCAGCGACCCGCGCCCGCTCGTGGATGGTGAAGGAGTACTCCAGCCCGTAACCGAGCGCCACCGTGGTGAGGTCCATGACGATGTTCTCGGGGTCCAGGTAGGGATAGAGGCGGCGGTTGAGCTCCTTCGCGCTGTTCAGCTCGAGCCCCGTGAACGCGAGCAGGACGTGCCCGTTCTCGCGGGCAGCTCGTGCCACGCCCTCCAGGAGCTGGAGCTCCGCCATCTCCAGGGTGACCGAGTTCAGCAGCAGGCGTTCTCCGCTCGCCATCTCGGCGATCTCGGTGAAGACGGCGGCATCCTTTCGGGGGTCCCCGCACCCGCCGACGATCACTGGAACCTTGACCGCCTGGAGCACCTCTTCGACCGTGCCTGCTGCCTCGCGGGGGGAGCGATCGGCGATCAGGGGATCGGTGCTCATCAGGTGAACGGTCACGGCTTCAGCCCCGAATCTGTCCACGTTCATCCGCGCCCACGCCGCGGGATCCTCGAGCACGTCCAGGACGGGCGCCTTGAGGGCCTTCGGGAGGGGGATCTTCATGTCGAAGACGTCCATGGCGATGGATAGTGGATGGGGCGGCAGGGTAAGTGGCGAGGAGAAGGCCGGAGCGGCAGCGCCCCCGATCACCACGGTGCTGCCCCGGCTCCCCCCGTCTTTCTTCGTCGCACCCAGGGTCACCTCGCGGATCCGGCCGGGGTAGACCTCCTGGTGCGGATTGAACGTCTCCGGGATCAGAGCGGTCGGGCATGTCCGCACGGGCGTCTCTGGCAGCCGAATCTCCGGTCTCCCCTCCCCGTTCATCGGGATGAAGATCTCCAGATCTCCGATCTCCAGCTCCACCTGCTCGAGTTCGATCCTATCCACGCCGCCGAGGAGGGAGCGGAGCCAGGACGGGATGGAGCTGTCCTGCGCGGTGTTGCGCAGCGGCTTCTCACGCACGACCATTCCTCCTGCCGGATTGTGCCGGTTGAACGGGCTGGATGATCACCTTTTCTGCGTAGATGCGAGCATTTTTCAGGAGGATGCGCACGCCGCCGGAGACGATCGGGATCTCCCTGGCGGTAAAGACCGGGGAGGATTTCGGTGCGGCTTCGGCCGCGGTTTCTGCTGCCAGGGCCATTCGCTGAAGAACCGGGTGATCATGCGCCTTCAGGAACGCCTGGAGTCCGTCCAGGGTTTGGGCATCCTCCTCGGTCGCGATCGCGGCGGCGACCTCCTCCGGGATGTATTCCAGGACCCGCTCCTTGATCTCCTTGGGCATCCAGGCGATCCGCTCCCATCCCCCGTCCGCCATAAGGAACTTGCGGGACCGCAGGTACTCGATGGAGATGCCGTGGAACCCGTCCACCTGCCGCCCGCCGGCGGTGGAGTCAGCCATGGCCGAGAAGGGGAGCCCGTTCACCGTCGCCCCCCGGAACCCCCGGTGTACGATCCCGTAGCCCTCCACCTCCGGGATGTAGAAGGCGATCCCCTCGAAGCAGCCGCAGGAGGTATGCGGATACCCGAACCCGGAGTAGAGGTAGATGCGGGAGACCTCTCCCATCGATCGCTGTTTTGCACTCTCGTTGATCCCCTGGTACTCCCCCAGCAGCGGATCGAGGCACTCTCCCTTCTCGATGGGAAAGATGGGGCCTTTCGGATCTATGCTGGCCGCCGCCCGCCCGTCGAACCAGCTGATCGCGCCGCAGTTGGCGTAGCGCTCCGGCGTGACGACGCAGACATGGGTCGGGGCGAACGACTGGCAGAGGGCGCACCCGTAGAAGACGTCGACGTCCTCGTCGGTCAACCCCCGGGCCCGGGCGTCCCGGGCCTCGTAGACGGCGAGCGCCTCGCCGTACTGCTCATGCACCTTCTCGGGGTCGGTGATGAAGGTGATCTGGATCCCTTCGATGATGGGCAGCTCGTTTTTGAAGAGTTCCTGCATCACCTGGCCGATGCAGCGCAACGAGTTCAGCCCCTTGTCGAAGGACTTCTTCGAGAGCCGGATCCAGATGTCGTAGCGCTGGTTGAGGTGCATCAGGCCCTGGATATAGTTGCTGTACTCGTGGATGCGCCGCTCGATCACCCCTTCCAGGTTCTCCTCCAGCCGGGTGCCTGCGATCTCGACCAGGATGCCGATGGGCTGGCTCGAGCCCGGGGGGAACTCTCCCAGGTCCGGACCAATGATGCGGATCGCTCCTGATGAGATCTCTTCAAGCGGGCGGACCCGCACCAGCTCGAACTTCTCCGGCACGCGGGGGCCGCCGAGCTCCACCTGCATCTCTTCCTTGCGGATACGCTCCCCCTCGTGGACGAGTCCGACCTCGACCGGGAAGTCCTGGACCATTCTATCCTCCCCCTTCCGACGCTCTGAGGCTCTCATTGAGGGCGTGCATGAACGCCGCCCAGTCGGCGATGGAGATGTTCGAGAGCGACCATGTCGCCTGCGGCTGATATCCGGGATCCAGGCTAAGGGTCTGTATGGGCGAGAAGTGCTTCAGGGCGGAGAGGAGGGTCCATGCCATCGGGTACGGGAGGCCGGCGAGGAGCACCAGGTCGTAGGTTCCCTTTCCGTCGATGCCCGTCCACATCGGGTCCGTCAGGCGGCTCCCGAGCTCCACGGCCGGCATCGCCGCATGGGCGGTATAGTCCCGCTTCCGGAGAGCGGCGCTCGCGTTGCCGCTGGCAACCACTGTGCAGCCGCTCGCCCGGGCGAGACCGATCAGGCAGTCTATCATCGTTCCGCCATTGCACTCGATCACGCCCGCCCGGTGGCCCAGGACGAGAATCGGCCGCTTTG
>JAXDAH010000141.1:0-41079 GCA_034679905.1 Methanomicrobiales archaeon
CACCCCCGCTAATGCGATACCCTGAGGGGAGGATCCGTGGCGGTGATTCCCCATTTGCTCCCACCCCAGCGGTACGATACCCCCAGGTTGGAAGCCCCAGGCGCGGTCCGCTCATCCCGCGGCGATGCTGTCGGGCTCCTGCTTGGGGATAAGAAAGCCTGTTCGCCCATCTAGGAAAAAAGTCCGTGACCAGGACCAGATTTCAGATAGCGCCGATTCTCTCGCCCGGTACCGGAAATCATCGCACTTAGGGAGGAGGAGGCCGGATAACGGATCGGGTCCGCATATCCTTCTCCTCGACTGACTGTCGATCTAAACCTGCACCTCCATTTCCCACCCCCTGAATCCGATAGGGTCTCGTCCGAAATGCAGTCGAGATCGCCTCCGACCAATCCCTAGAGGAGGCATCCGAAATCGAACGATTGGCCCTTCGTAATACGGCTTCAGTGCCCATTATCTCCGATATCACCCTGCAGATCCATATGGGGAGATCGAGGGGCCGTTCCCTTCTCCCCGTATCGTGCTACGACAGGGCGGATGGACGGGGATACAAGCGGAAGGATGGAGTGCACATATCGTCTGCAGAAAGGGCCCAGGTCAGGCAGGGCCGTTACTTCTTCTCTTTCTCTTCCTCGACGATGTGCAGGATCTCGTCGACGACATCGATCATGAAGATCTCGTCGAGTTCCATCGTCTCGTCGCCGAGCATGTCTATCAGAGCGTCGCTGGCCAGATCGAGGGCCTCGTTCTCGTCGTCGGCGTACACGAGGATGTCTGCGGTATAGCGGATGTGGAACTTCTCCTTCTCTGTCAATCGGTTCACCTCAAGCGCCCTGCGGGCAGGGCCTGCATTGTGACTCCTGCGGCCGGGTATAAAGAGGTTATGGATTGCCCTCAAGAGAGCGTTTGTGCCTGCAGGATGCGGCATCGGAATCCTTTATGGCCTGGATTCTCCAATGGATCAGCATGAAGAAGCCGATCCTTCAGGTGGCTCTGGATCTCCTGGATCTGAAGCGGGCGGTGCAGATTGCGAGGGACGCCGTGGACGGCGGCGCCGACTGGATCGAGGCGGGTACCCCGCTGATCAAGAGCGAGGGGATGAACGCGGTGCGGACGCTGCGGGCGGCGTTCCCCGACCACGTGATCGTGGCCGATATGAAGATCGCCGATACCGGTACGATCGAGGTGGAGATGGCAGCGAAAGCCGGTGCCGGCGTGGTCTGCGTCCTCGCCGATGCGGACGACGCGGTGATCGAGGAGTGCGTTCGCGCCGCCCGGCTCTACGGCGTCAAGGTGATGGCCGACCTGATGGCGGTGCAGGACCCTGTCCAGAGGGCAAAGGAGCTGGAAGCGCTCGGCGCGGACTACATCAACGCCCACGTGGGGATCGATCAGCAGATGGTCGGGAAGAGCTCGGTGTCGCTGCTGCAGAGCCTGGTCGGCGAGGTGGGGATCCCGATCGCGGTGGCCGGAGGGCTGGAGCCTTCGACGGCGGCCCGGGTGGCGGAGCTGGGGGCCTCCATCGTCATCGTCGGCGGGTCCATCGTGCGCTCGGCGGACGTGCAGGGATCGACCGCAGCGGTGCGGCAGGCGATCGACCGCCGTGAGGGCAGAGAGGAGAGGAAGGAGAGCCGAGACGAGGCGATCCGCCGCATCCTCCTCGAGGTCTCGGCCCCGAACATCTCCGACGCTCTCCACCGTAAGGGAGCCATGGTGGGGGCGGTCTCCCTCTGCGGGAACGTGAAGATGGTCGGGCGGGCGGTTACCGTGCAGACCTTTGCCGGCGACTGGGCGAAGCCGGTGCAGGCGATCGACCTGGCAGAGCCCGGGGACGTGCTCGTCATCTATAACGACGGCGGAACCCACGTCGCCCCCTGGGGGGAGCTCGCCACGCTCTCCTGCATCGGCCGCGGTCTTGCCGGCGTGGTGATCGACGGGGCGGCTCGGGACGTGGACGATATCCGGCGGATCGGCTTTCCCACCTTCGCCCGGGCCGTCGCCCCGAACGCCGGGGAGCCGAAGGGGTTCGGGGAGATCAACACGGAGATCACCTGCTGCGGGCAGATCGTGCGGCCCGGGGACTGGATCGTCGGGGACGAGAGCGGTGTCGTCGTCGTGCCGCGGGAGCGGGCCTACGAGGTGGCGCGGAGGGCGCTCGAGGTGAAGAAGACCGAAGAGCGGATCCGCCAGGAGATCCGGGAGGGGTCCACGCTCTCCACGGTGATGGAGCTCTTGAAGTGGGAGAAGAGGTAGGATCTCTACTGGAAGGTGCTGCGCTCCAGGAGCTGCCCCTCATGTGCCAGGAGCTCGCGGATCGCCATGCGGGGATCGTCCACGCGGAGGATCAGCACGGCGGCGTCCTTGCCGCTGTAGGCGTAGGAGTACTCGATGTTGACGTTTGCCTCCCCCAGGATGCGGGCGATCTCGTAGAGGCCCCCGGGCTCGTCCCGCATCTTCACCCCGATCACGTCGGTAAACGAGACAATGAACCCCATCTCGGTCAGTTTCTTGTGCGCACGGTCCGGATGATCCACGAGCGCGCGGACCACGCCGAAGCCGTCGGCCTCGGCAATGGAGAACGCGAAGATGTTGATCTTCTCCTCCTCGAGCGCACGGGCGACCGCCGCCAGCCGCCCGGGCTTGTTCTCTGAAAAGACAGAGATCTGCTGGATGATGTACTTCTCTTTCTCCATCTAGAGCACCCTCTTGTCGACAACCCTTTTCGCCTTCCCCTCGAAGCGGGGGAGGGAGCCGGGCGCCACCAGCTCCACGTCGGCGCTGACGTTCAGCGAGTTCTGGAGCTTGTGGGCCACTTTCTTCTTTAAGTTCATCAGGTCGGGAATCTTGTCGGAGAACGACTCCGGCGAGAGCTCTACCCGCACCAGCATCTCGTCGAGGGCCCCCGTGCGGTCGACCACGATCTGGAACTGCCGCCCGACCTCCGGGATCCCCATCAGCGCGTGCTCGATCTGGGAGGGGAAGACGTTGATCCCCCGGATGATCAGCATGTCGTCCACCCGTCCCTGGATGCGGGTGATGCGGGGATGCGTCCGCCCGCAGGGGCAGGGATCGTCGTTCAAGGTGGTGATATCCCCGAGGCGGAAACGGATCATGGGCAGCGCCTCCTTCTGCAGGATGGTCATCACCAGCTCGCCGCGCTCGCCCGGGGCGCAGGGCTCTCCGCTGTTCGGGTCCAGGACCTCCGTCAGTGCGAAGTCGCTCCAGATGTGCATCCCCTTCTGCTCGGTGCACTCGGTGAAGAGCGGCCCCGACAGTTCGCTCGTCCCGTAGATGTCGAAGGCCCGTATCCCCAGCCACTCCTGGATGCGGTTCCGCATCCGCTCCGACCAGGGCTCGGCGCCCAGGATGCCGGTCCGCAACCGGGTGTCCTTCGCGATGCGGACACCCATCTTCTCCGCCACCTCGCCGATGTGGATCAGGTAGGAGGGGGTGCAGGCGATCGCGGTCGCGCCCAGATCCTGCATCAGCTCGATCTGACGCTCGGTGTTCCCCACGCTCGTGGGGAGTACCGTCGCCCCGATCCGCTCCGCCCCGTAGTGGAGTCCGAGTCCGCCGGTGAAGAGGCCGTAGCCGTAGCTCACCTGCATCACGTCCCCCCGCCCGAGCCCGCAGGAGGTGAGCGCCCGTGCGAGCGACGTGGCCCAGGCGTCCACGTCCCGCTGGGTGTAGCCGACCACGGTCGGTTTGCCCGTGGTGCCGCTCGAGACGTGGTAGCGCACGAGCTCCTCCTTCCCCGCCGTGAAGATCCGGTCGGGATAGTTGTCCCGCAGATCCCGTTTGTACATGAACGGGAGCTTCGTCACGTCGTCGAGCGTGTGGATATCGTCGGGATGGATCTGCGCCTCGCGCATCCTCTCGTGGTAGAAGGGGCTGAAGCTGTAGAGCCGGTAGACCAGGGTCTTCAGGAGCCGGAACTGGAGTCTTTGAAGCTCCTCTCTCGGCATCTCCTCGATCCGCGGATCCCAGTAGCTCAATACAATCCCTCCCGGTGATCGACGACCCGGCGCGCCTTCCCCTCGAATCGGGGCAGGGAGCCGGGCTCCACCAGCTTCACGGCGGTCCGCAGCCCGAGCGCGTCGTGCAGGGCCCGGGCCACCTGCTGCTGGATCCTGGCGAGATCCCGCAGCTCCCCGCTGAAGAGCGCCCGGTTGATCTCCACCTCGATCGTCATCTCGTCCATGTGGTTGATACGGTCTATGTGCACCATGAAGTGATCTCCCACCTCGTCCAAAGCCAGCAGTACATGTTCTATCTGCGAGGGGAAGACGTTTATGCCCCGAATGACCAGCATGTCGTCGCTCCTCCCGGATAAGCGGGCGATCTTCTGCCCGCGACCGCAGGCGCAGCCATCCTCCATCAACATGGTGATGTCGCCTGTGCGGTAGCGGACGAGCGGCATCGCCTCTTTCACGAGCGGGGTGATCACCATCTCGCCGCGCTCTCCCGGGCCCAGCCGCTCCCCGCTCGCCGGATCGATGATCTCCACCAGGTAGCAGTCGTGCCAGATGTGCAGCCCGTCCCGCTCCGGGCACTCGAAGGCGACGCCGGGCCCGAACATCTCGGAGAGCCCGTAAGAGTCGTACGCGGTCACCTGGAGCCGCTCCTCGAGTTCGCGGCGCATGTTGTCCGACCAGGGCTCGGCGCCGAAGATGCCCGTTGTGAGGGAGGGGAGCTCCGCCTCCATCGACTCGGCAACCTCGGCGAGGTGCATGGCATAGCTCGGGGTGCAGTGGATGGCGTTCACGCCGAAGTCCTGGATCATCTCGATCTGCCGTTTGGTGTTACCGGTCGCCGAGGGGACGACGGTGAGCCCGATCAGCTCGGCGCCGTAGTGGAAGCCGAGCCCGCCGGTGAAGAGGCCGTAGTTCACCGCATTCTGGAAGACATCCCCCTCCTTGAGACCGATCATGGTCAGGTTGCGGGCGATCAGCTCCGCCCAGCGCGCCAGATCCTGCCGCGTGTAGCCGACCACGGTAGGCTTTCCCGTGGTACCCGAGGTGGTGTGGATCCGCACCACCCGGTTCATCGGCACGGCGAGGAAGCCGAAGGGGTAGCCCTCGCGCAGCTCTTTCTTGCTGGTGAAGGGGAGCCTCTCCACGTCGTCGAGCGTGCGGATGCTCTCGGGGGCAACTCCCGCTTCTGCAAACTTTCTGCGGTAGAACTCCACGTTCTGCGCCTGGGATAGCGTCCACTGCAGGGCGCTGAGCTGGTGCTCCTCCAGGGCGCGACCCTGCAGGGTCTCCATTTTCTGATTCCAGAACATAGGAAAGCTCTTGTTATGCTATTGCGTGGCAGTCCTTATTACCTTACCCTTTTTGCGGATCGCCGCCCGCCGCTGCAGGCTCGTTCAGGTCGCGCCGCCCCGGGAAGGGCGCAGGTCAAAAAGACGGTAGGCGCCGGGAGGAACCTGGATCTCGAAGCGGGCGCCGGTGCCCGGCACTCCGTTCTCTCGGACGGTGATGCCGGTGATCCCCAGGATCTCGCGGATCAGGAAGAGCCCATAGCCGGTGTTCCTGCCGTAGCCCTGCCGGAAGATGAGCTCCTTCTCCGCCGCCGCAACTCCGACACCGTCGTCCTCGCAGGTGAGGATGACCCGATCCCCGTCGCGGCGGCAGTGGATCCGGATCTCGGTGAGGCGCTCGCCCCCGTGGCGAAGGGCGTTCTCTATCAGGTTGTAGAAGACCTTCTCCAGCAGGGGATCCGCGTAGATCTCCAGACTGTCCAGATCCAGGTGCAGGTTTACCCGGTTCAGGGGCAGGGATGCCGCGGCGGACTGCACGGTCTCCCCGACAGACTGCCAGACCGGCATGTGGACGCCCATGTTCTGGTAGTCGCGGCTGAAGCGGATCAGGCCCTCCATCTTCCGCGAGACCTCTGCTGCCGTGGACAGGTACTTTCGGATCTCCGGATCCGTGCCGAACTCCTCGGCGAGCCGGACGTAGCCCTGCACGGCGGTCAGCTGGTTGAGGAGGTCGTGGCGCGTGACGCTCCCGAGCAGGTTCATCTTCTCGTTCGCCAGTCGCAGCGCCTCCTCCATCCGTCTCCTGTCGGTGATGTCCCACCCGACGGACTGGTACTCCGCGATCCGCCCGTCGGCATCCAGGATCACGCGGTCGGTCCACTGCTGCCAGCGCACCTCGCCGCCGGGCATGACGATGCGGTGCTCGATGGTCGCCACCGGGTTCTCCCGCGAGAGGGAGGCGAAGTGGCGGCGCAGCGGCTCTCGATCCTCCGCGGGGATCGCAGGGCGGAAGACCTTCCCCAGGATCGCGGAGCGGTCCTTGCCGAAGTAGCGGCAGTAGGCCTCGTTCACGAAGATGTGGGTGCCGTCGGGGAGATAGCGGGAGATGAACTCGGTCTGGTCCTCGACCACCGCCCGATAGCGCCTCTCGCCCTCCCGGTGAGCCTCCTGGGTCTGCTCGAGGGCCTCCAGCATCCGGTTGATCGTCCTCCCCAGGTGCGCCAGTTCGTCGTCTCCGTTCACGGACAGCCTCGCTTCGGGATCGGCCTCGGTTCCGATCCTCGCCACGGAGGCGTTCAGCGTGGCGAGGGGCAGCAGCGTCAGCTTCTCCAGCGCAAAGAGGGTGACCAGCCCGAAGACCAGGCAGACGGAGAGGATGATCAGCGTGTAGGAGAACGTGCTCGCCTCCCCCTGCAGGTAGATGTCCCGCGGCATCTCCGCCCGCAGCACCGCCACCGGTGCGCCGTGGATATCGGACAGCACCGAGTAGACCGCCGCCGTCTCGGAAGAGACGGGCTGGACGATGACGGCGGAGGGCGTGCTCTCCTGCAGGACTGCGGGCGGAACTGCCGGATCTCCGGGCGGCAGCACCGCCAGGGAGAGGGCGGTCACGTCGCCGATATGGGCGACCAGATCCGGGTCCAGGTGCCGCCCCATGACCAGCGATCCCCGGCTCGGGCCCCCGTCCTCGCTCGTCAGGATAGGGCGGGAGGCGACCAGCATCGGACCCTCGGGGAGCTGCAGGATGCCGGCACGGGGTTCGGGCGCGAGGAGCGGGGAACCCGGGCGGGCTTCTGCGAGCAGATCCGCAGCGATCGGCACCGTCCGCTGGTTCTCCAGGTCGTAGGCGTTCCCCCAGACCAGCGCACCGGAGGCGTTGTAGAAGAGCATGGCGTTGATGTCCAGCCCGTAGAAGGTCTTATCCATCAGGTTGGTATCGATGAACTGCCGGTTGCCATCCTCGACGAACGCGTAGGTGTCGTCCCAGGAGGCCCAATCGTAGACGGTGCTGTCCAGGTGGGAGAGGGTCTCCTCGATCGTGCTCTCGGCGCGGTGGAGATTGCGGACTGCGACCTGCTCCTCCAGGCGGGCGTAGTCCTGCAGGATGACAAACGACGAGACCAGGGTCAGCAGCGTCATCATGGCGATGACGGTAAGCGAGATGATGATGAGCGTCTTCTTGCGAACTTCCATGATCGTTCCCGCCGCACCGTCAGAGGGATCGAGGTGGCAGGAGGGGCGGCTTGCACCTGGCAAGAGCTGTATTTAATATAATTTTTATTTAAATTTATCTACTTATTAAATATAACTATATTTGATTATATTTACAAATAAACAGCAAAAATTGTTATTGTTTGGGGAAGATACGAGGGTGCGGAAGATCGGTTGGAACGGGAGGGCGAGGGCGGGTATCAGCCGCGGCGGATCACGCAGGTCATGCAGTGGGCACCCCCATAGCCGCCGGTGGCGTTCGTGAGCAGGAGGGGGGTCATGTCGAGGCCGTGCGCATAGATGTCTGCCTTGTGCGGGAAGAACTCTGCCTCGTGGCGGAGGCGGGCATAATCGCGCTCCGCCTGAGCGAGCAGCGGCCCGTACTTCTGCGGATCCAGGTCGGCCTTCTCCTGGAGCCGCTTCAGCACCAGGGGTGCCAGCACCGCCGAGTCGGGGGAGACGCAGACCCCTTCCCGGATGCAGAGGAAGTTGGTGGCATAGCAGAGCTGCTCGAGCGTGGAGATCTCGATCAGCTCCATCTCCTTCGCGGCGACGTACTCCCTCAGGCTCCCGCCCGGCCCCTCGCGCACATACCCTTCGGAGCCCCTGCGATAGACGTCCACGCTCGCCCGCTCCAGGAGCACCGGGGAGCCTACGGCCAGGTGCGGGGCGGCAATGTTGAAGTAGGTGTCCAGATGCATCGCCACCATGGGGTCGAAGCCTCCGATGAGCGGGTGACGGGGGGCATGCACGACGGCCACCTCCTCGAACGAGAGTCCGTGCGCCAGCAGATCTCGCACCCCCTCTTCACTGGTGCGGGGGCCGCAGCCCACCAGCGCGAACGTGCCGGCGGGGATGAAATCCCCGCCCTCCAGACTGCCGCGGGCGATCCTGTGAGCAACCGGCAGCTCCAGCGCCCGCAGGGCGAGCGAGGAGAGATCCACCTCCCCGCTCCGCTCCGGGGTCGCCATCCGCCCGAGCACCATCCCGCGGTCGGTCGCCACCTGCTGGTCCCGCATGAAGTAGAGGTTGTGGAGGGGGTTGTCCAGCTCCACCCGCACGCGATCGCGGCTAATGGTGAGCACCGGATCGAGCACGGCGATTCCGAAGAGGTGTTCGGAGTCCCGTTCCCCCAGGGGCAGGGGAGAGCAGAGCTCGGCGCGGAGCCTCGGCGGCAGCTCCCCCTCCGGTATGGCGCACCGCCTCTCCAGCCGCTGGCGGGCGAGCTCCAGGAGATCCTGGCGGATCGCCGGCACGTAGCCCGCCCCCTGCACCACCGCCTCCTCGAGCCGCTCCACCCGGACCTGGAAACTGTTCCGCAACACCTCGACCAGGCGGCTGTGCTCCCGCTCGGCCTCTCCGAGGTTGAAGAAGCGCTCGTACAGGTGAGAACCCGGCGCCAGGAGGGCAAAGAAGACCTCGATCCCCGGAGCATGCACCATCACGCGGCGCAACGGCTCCCACTCCGATCCAGCCCCGGCCTGCATGCTCAGCAGTAATCTCTACCTCCATTTAACCCTGCCCATCTCGGAAAAACGCGAAAAAACGATGGTTTAATGTGAACGCGGAGGCCACTACAGGTAAAGAGAAGTCGAGGTGTGCAGCGATGGGTCATCCTACCTGGTTGGTCGTCCACGGCTACGGCGCCCACATCAAGGCCACGCAGTCGCAGCTGATCGTCCAGCGGGGCGGGGTGCTGGAGCGGCATCCCCTGGACACCGTGCAGCACCTGCTGGTGCTGGGCGGACACACCATCCATTCCGCCGCCGTCACGACACTCCTGAAGGGCGGAGCGTCCATCACCTTCTTCGATCCCGACGGCACCCCCCTCGGGATGCTCCACCGCTACGGGGACCGTCCGCAGGAGCGGATCCGCTCCGCCCAGCAGAGTTCTCCCGGATGGAAGTACGCGATCGCCATCGCGACGACGGCGATCCGGATCCGCACCCTGCACGTGGAGCAGCTCGCCGAAGCCGCGGACGAGCCGCTCCTCTTCGAGGGCGAGTCCTTGCTGCTCCACCAGGCCCAGCAGGAGCTCGAGTACCTGGTGCGGATGGAGGAGGTGCGGCGGCTCTACAGGCTCACCACGGACATGTACTACGAGATCCTGGCGCGGACCCTCCCGCCGGAGCTCGGGTTCCGCCGGCGGACCGAGCGCCCGCATCGCGACCCGGTCAACGCCCTCCTCTCCCTGGGATACGCGGTCCTCTTCAGTGCCTGCAGCGTCGCGGTGCACGGGGCCTACATGGACCCGGACCTCGGGATGCTCCACGAGGGGGCGGCGGGGCTGATCCACGACATCACCGAGACACTGAAACCCCGCATGGTGGATGCGGTCGTCTTCGCGATGGCCCGAAACGGTATCGCTCCCGACGCCTACGAGTGCACGGAGAAGCGCTGCCACCTCTCGCCCGACCTCACGGAGGCGCTCATCGAAGCACTGCACGAGTCCGTCCGGCAGGAGGAGATCGACACCTACGTCAACAGTCTCCGCGAGTCCCTGCTCTACAACACACCGTTTCAGGTCTCGTCCTGATGCCTGCTCCGCTGCACGGAAAACTGCGAGAAATCGGTATCGGGGTGGGGCAGGATCTCCAGTTCGCGGACGACCGCCCGCGGGCAGCCGTATAGCATCGAGGTGAACTTCTCGAGAATCACCGGATCGGCGCTCGCCACGACCCGCACCCGGCCGTCGGGGAGGTTCTCCACCTCCCCCCCGATGCCCAGGTTGACCGCCATCTTGCGGATGCAGGAGCGGAAACCCACCTTCTGGACGCGGCCGGCGATCAGAATCTCAACCGTCTTCACACAAGGCGCTCCACCATGATCCGCAACGCCACATCCAGCTCATCGAAGACTGTATCGCGGAGGTTGTCCTCCCGCACGTTCATGGCCGCATTCACCGCCATACCCAGGATATCGCGGCTCCGCTCCACCTCGTCGCCGGCGTAGACCCGCAGCGCCATATCCCCGAGGACGTACGCCCGCCGCGAGAGGGGGCGGATGATGGAGGCCTCCTCGACGGCGTACTGCAGAAGCCGATCGGCCACTTTGTCCTGCCCCCCGTCCCGCGCGAGGAGAGAGAGCTCCACGGCGTACTGGGCCCGCTTCGCACGGTCCGGCAGGGAGCGGATGGCCCGATCGACGGACGCGGCTTCCTGGACCGTGAACCGCCCCTTGTCGATGCTGTCGTAAGCCTGGCGCAGGAGGCGGTAGGCGTTGGTGGCTGCCATATCCTCCCCGGCGGCGCCGAGCTGGGAGAGAAGCGTATCCCGAACCTGCTCGTCCGGGATGCCGCCCGCGACGCGAATCGCCCGCTTCCGCAGGGACTCGTCCCCCCGCTTGGCGTGCAGCATCAGCAGGAGCTGCACGATGCCCTTCTTCACCATAGAGGAGATGAAGGGGATCTGGATCGCTTCGACCGCCTTCTCCGCCTCCCCGAGCAGGCGGATGCTGTCGTCCTTCTCGCCGTAGGTCTCGGCGAGGGGGATCACGTCGAGCAGCATGGAGGCCCGATCGTAGGGCAGCGGGATGTCCAGGATCCCCTGGTAAATGGACGACAGGATGCCCTTCCCCTTGGCGCTCTGGATCACGATGGGGAAGATGGCAACGAGCGCGTTCACGTATTCGATCGGATCCTGAATCTGCTTCACGAGATCCAGCGTCATGTCGATGTACTCGTCCCGCGGGTTCAGCGCCTGGATGCTCACGACGGAGAGGACGATCTGGCGGCGGAGCTGGGAACTCCGCTCCTCGTCCACCATCGGCAGGAGGTCGAGCGCCTCGTTCAGGGCCTGGCGGGCCTCCTCCTCGTCCACCTTCCCGAGAAGCCCGGAGAGGTCGGAGAGGATCAGCACCCGTTCGTAGATGTCCTTCACCTGACCCGCGGCGGTGTGCACCCGGTGCAGGATCTCCTGGGCACGCCGTGTCTTCTTGATCCGCAGGTAGGAGTCGGCCAGGTTGGCCATCCGCGAGAGCTTCAGGTAGGAGTCGCCCGTGAGGGAGAGGAAACGGTAGGTCAGGTCCAGGATCACCATCGAGGTCTTCGCGTGCTCCAGGCGCTGCAGCAGGTCGACCATCACCTCGTTCGGTCCGGGCGAGTCCATGTCCTCCACGAAGTCCTTGAAGTTGGAAGCGACCCGGTAGATCATCGCGTTCCGCTCGAGCGGACTCTCGATCTCCAGGATGAACAGCGCAAGCGGGATGATGTAGCTCGGGTTCTTCTGGTTCTGCTTGTACTCCAGGATGATGTCGATATAGCGGGCCAGTTTGAGCGCGATCTGGGGACGGTTCTTCTGCTCTTTCAAGAGCTGGACCGCCCGCTCGTAGGGCTCGAGCTGCCGGGCAAAGGCGAGCGGATCCTCGGGCTCCGGGTTCGCCTCGGCAAAGAGGAGGCAGCCGATCCGCACCAGCCCCTCCAGTATGTTCTCCCGCAGCTGCTGCCGCAGCGAGAGATCCGCGATCTGCTGGGTGAGAGCGTAGGCCTCGTTCAGGGCGTCGGGAGAGAGCTGGTGGATGCCGTAGCGGATCATGCCGTTGATCACGCTCTCGTAGGCGTAGAGCTCGAAGTCCTTGTCCAGCAGGTCGCTGCTCCAGACCCGCATGCGGTTCAAGAGATTCAGGTCGTTCTGCTCCACGGCGAGGAGGGAGGCCTCGTCGATGATCCGGCAGAGGGCCTCCGAGCGCGAGCGCTGCCCCTCGATCGCGCAGGTGAGCCCGACGGCCCGCTGGAGGAGGTCCCGGTTCCGGCGGGTGACGGCGATCTTGGCCATCTCAATCACGATGAAGGAGATCGCCTTCTCCCGCTCCGCCTGGTTGCTCATCTGGTCCGCCATGTTGATCAGGATGGAGGCGTCGTGGAACTGGACAAATCCTCGTTCGAGCAGGATGCGGATGCAGCTCATCAGGAGCTCGTCCTGATGGGTGTGCATGCGGATCAGGGACTCGATCGCGGTGATGTGGGAGACGATCAGGTCGAAGTCGTACTCCTTGCAGATCTCGGCTACGGCACGGGCGATGAGCGTGTCGCGGGTGTCGGCGTCGTAGAGGTCGATGATCTTTCGCTGCAGGAGTTCGATCTCGTACTTCAGCACGCCCTCCTTGATGAGCCGCACGCTGGTATCGAGGGCATGCTTGCCGGCCCGCTCGTGGGGGGATCCGATCCTTGAGAAGATATCGAGAGCGTTGTAGAACTCCCCGCCCCGCAGGAGGCTGTTGATGATCAGCAGGTACTGGGAAAGGTAGGACTCGGTCGACTCCCGGGCAGCCTCCTCCAGGATCGGGACGACGCCCAGGAGGATGGTGATGTCGCCGACATGCTCCACGACCGCGGTGCTGGCGCTCACGATCTCCTTCACCGGGTGCCAGCCCGGGTCCTCCACGCGCTCGTTGAACTCCAGCGCCTTCTCCAGGTACCAGCGGTCGCCGCTCTTCTCCGCCTTCTCCAGCAGCTTGATGACGATGCACGTGGCCGACAGCGGGATATCCTTCTCCAGCTTGAGGAGCGTGCTGTAGATCTGCCGCTTCTCCCGCAGGCGGTCCAGCAGCTGCTCGATCAGCACCGCGATAATCTCCACCCGCCGGGGCTCCGGCACGTCCTCCATCTCGTCCAGGACGGACTTTATATCCGAGACGTGTTTCCCGAGCACCGAGCGGGAGGTCTTCTCCGCGATGCTCGCGATGCAGTTTAAGCGGCGGATCTTCTGCTTGATCTCCGTGGCGCTGCGGAAGGCGTCCACCACGATGCCGAGATCCTGGCGGAGGATGCCGATCGTGGCGATCGCCTTCGCCAGTTCGCTGTGGAGGAGCGAGCGTTTCGAGATGTCCCCCATCAGCTCGGTCAGCTCGAGAGAGGTGTAGAGCAGCCGGGTCTCCTTGACGTTGATGCTCCAGACGATGATTAAGGGGATGATGTCGATGAGGATATTGGATCGGTACTTCCGGAACCCGATGTGCTGGACGATATCCATGCCCTTCTCGATCAGGACTGCGTCCTTGCGGTTCACGCCGGCCTCGATAAGCTCCTTGCTGATGGTCGCGAGGACCTTGCTCTGGTAGCTCTTCCGCTTCAGCTTGTCGCAGAGCTCGAAGACCGCCTGGAGCCAGAGCTCGTCTTTGGTCTCCACGTACATCTGGGAGGCCCGGACGGCAACCTCGTCGATCTCGGCATCGGAGAGTTCGTCCAGGACCGACAGCATCTCGGGGGACCGCTCCTTGAAGATGGTGGTGACAATCGTCTTGTTGATGGAGTCCAGGATGAGCTTTCGCTCTTTGCGCCTCTGAATGGTGGAAACGTTCCGGATGAGGTGCCGCACCTCGTCCTGGTCCCGCCGGGAGAGCGCCAGGTTGATCTTCTGTTTGATATTGATATTACTCTCGTCTACAGCCACAGTACATCCCGTATTTTAATGTATATACGACATAGGATATAAGAATATTCCTATTAATTATTACTCCTTAAAATTTCGGAAATTTTTAATTACGAAAAATATGGGGGCACTTGAATATCTAGAGGGATACATGACCAATCATATAAAAATGCCCGAATATCACAGAGAAAAGCATAAATTTCTGGAAATGCTCTCTCCGTTCATTAAAAGCGAGCTCTGCCCATTCGTTCCCGATGAACCCGCACGAAATCACCAGAGCGGCGATAAGAAGGGCTGGTTCTTAGAATTGGCCGCTTTCTGCTTCGATGCAGCGGATCAGCTCTTCGTAGAAACGTTTTGCCCTCTCCCTGTCGCTGGACTCCACGATCACCCGCACCAGAGGCTCGGTGCCGGATGCCCGCACGAGCGCCCAGCTGTCGTCGCGGACGATCCGGATGCCGTCGGTGAAGTCCAGGGCATCGCCGGCGTAGGCCTTCTCGATCCGCCGCAGGATCTCCAGCGGCATGCGGGTGCGGATCTTCTGCTGGATCGTGTAATGGGGCGGCAGTCGGGCGACCAGGGAGGAGAGGGGCTGCCCCTCCTGGGCGAGGAGGTGCACCATCATCGCTGCGGCCATCGCGCCATCGCGGCAGAACTGGAACGAGGGGAAGATCAGCCCGCCGTTGCCCTCGCCCCCGAAGACCACGGGTTCGCCGGCGGCGGCCAGCTCCCGCATTCTCCGCGCCACGTATACGCTCCCGACGGGGGTGTACTCGATCCGGCAGCCGCTCTGTGCGGCTACGTCCTCGATCACGCGGGAGCAGCTCACCGGCGCCACCACGACGCCCTTCTTTGCACGGCAGACGAACTGTTCGATGAGGGCGAACTCGTCCACCTCGTCCACGAACCGTCCGGTCTCGTCCACGAAGACCGCCCGGTCGGCATCCCCGTCGTGCGCAACGCCAAATGCCGCCCCGCTGCCCCGAACCAGTTCGGACAGCCCGGCAAGACCCTCCACGGAGGGTTCGGGCATCCTTCCGGGAAAACGGCCGTCCATCTGGGCGTGGATGGTGAAGACTCGACAGTTCAGGGCGGTGAGGATCGCCGGCGTCGTATGGCAGGAGGGGCCGGAGCCGGGGTCCACCGCGACGGTCATGCCGGTGCCGATCGGCCCGCGGAACTGCTCCACGACGCCGCGAACGTAGCCCTGCACCAGATGGGGGGCGGAGGTCTCGCTCCCCACGCCGCTCCAGGGAGCCGCACGGAAGTCCCGGTTGAAGATCCGCTGTTCGAGGACCAGGAGTTTCTCGTCCCCCATCTCGGTCCCGTCCGCATCGATGACCTTGACGCCGTTGTACTCCGGCGGATTGTGGGAGGCGGTGATCATCGCCCCGCCCCCGTAGCCCTGCTGCCGCATCAGGTACTGGAGGGCCGGCGTCGGGAGGATGCCGAGGTCGACCACATCGCAGCCCGTGGCCATGACCCCCCCTTTGAGGGCGCTCGCGAGCGCCTCTCCCGATGTCCGCGTGTCCCGCCCGACGCCGATGATGCCGCTCGTCATGGAACCCAGCGCCGCGCCGATGTGGAGCGCCAGCTCCGGTGTCATCGCCTCCCCGACGATGCCCCGAACGCCGTTCGTGCCGAACAACCGCTTCTCAACCTTCCGCACGCCCACGCACGCCCCCGCACTCCTATCCAGTATGGTGCAGCCTTCTCTTTATCTTTTCCAGGGACTCGCCCGCCGCTCGCAACGCTGCCGCCGAATCCTCCGCCAGAACCGCGATGCAGACGATGCCCGCGGGGCTGCGGTGCAGGCGCACGCCGACGATCCCCGCCATGCCCTCTGTCTCCCGGCGGATCTCCTCGAGTGCGGCAGCGATTCCTGCAGGAGACGGTACCGTCTCCCCGCCGCTCGCGTCCTCCACCCGTCCCCGATACGTGACGACGGCCCCCCGGTCCGGACCGTGTTCCCGCTGCAGAGCGGCGACCAGCCCCGGCAGCGTGACGTAGTCCTGGAAGCGAGGGAGGGCTTCGACGACCTCCTCGACGGTGGGATTGCGGAGAACCGTGTTCTCCGCGACGAGATCCCCGATGACGATCTTGGGAAAGGCCCGGGCCTTGAACCCCTCGATGATAGCGTACTCGACGCCCGCATCCGCGAGCAGGAAGAGCACCGCATCCAGATCCGCGTCTGCCGCCACGAGGACGGCCTTCTCGGTATCGATGCCCACCGAGAGCGCCGCCCCCTCCGCACGGTAACGGGTGGTGTCCTTCCCCGCCTCCAGGGCATAGCGGTGGTGGCCCAGGTGCTTCACCGCGGCCGTCTTCCCGAGCGGGGCGAGGCGGTGGATCAGGTCCGCGATGAAGGTGGTCTTTCCGGCGCCGGAGGTGCCCGCCACGTGGATGATCTGCATCTACGCGCCGCTCTCCCGTTCGGGCTGCTCCTTCCGCAGCCGTGCGGACGCCTCCGCCACCCTCCGCATGACCTCGGCGATCCGGTCTTCGATCTCGATCTCGCTGTCGATGTCGAGCGTGGTCCCCTCCACCTCCAGCAGGAACCGCGCCACCTCACTCGCCTCGAAGAGCACGTCGTCCAGCTCGTCGGCGGTGAAGAATCCGCACATCGCACCGTAGAAGAAGGTGGCCCCGGCCTTCTTCACCTTCCGCTTGAACGAGGACCTCGCCTGGTTCACGGCCTGCGGGGAGTAGGTGTCGACCATGAACGGGACGAGCTCCGGCAGGTGCTGGCCGATGTAGGTCATCTCCGCGCCGCTCGAGGTCTTGAAGTCCGCGCAGAGCCGCCCGATCGCCCACTCCCGCGCGGTGATGTAGGTATGCTTGCGGAGGAACTGGTTCACTTTGAGGTAGGTCTCGCCATCCACCTTCTTGAACTTCTGGTACTTGTCGGGTTGCACCCGCTCGCCAGACTCTTCCATTCAGAGAACGGTTTGAGGGCTATCGTATTCAAATCATTGGTTCGCGGTAGAACCCCCACCCGTTCCGCCCCTATACGGGGCTCGAGGATTCCCACTGGCGTCTGCAGCGGCAGACGGCGCCTCTCATCGAAGGATGCATCAGTCAGGATGGCAGGAAAAGGATTCGGGGTCAGGAGAACCCCCGTGGACCGGCGGGGGGAAGGGTTCTTCAGATGGCGGCGGGCTTCAGAGCCCAGGTCTTCTGCTCGTACTCGCGGGCCAGATCCTGTACCGGCGGGAGTTCCTGACCGTTGATACGGATGGGCTGATCGGGATCGTTGCCATTCAGGTAATCGGTGAGCACCGCGTCGATGGCGGCGATATCGATCCAGTCCAGCTGGAGCCACTTGGACTTCATGCTCGAGAAGGACTCCTTCTTCACCTCTTTGAGAAGGCTGCTGAAGGCCTCCAGGGTCTTGAGCTTGATGGACTCCTTGTCCAGCTTGAACTGGGTGAGCTGGTACCAGGCGGGTCGCTTCATGCCGTCGTGCTGGATGATCAGCTTGTACCGGTCGAGGCGATTCTTGCAGAGAATGATATCGAATGTTTTGTGCGCAATGTCGATCTTCATCGTATCTCCTTCCGGGGGGGTTCCTTTCGGGAATGTATTATATTTCGTTTAATATTAAAATACAATTCGGTCGAAAGGGATTTCCAAAATGCAGCAGTATTTTTGGTTTTTTTAGAATTTTTTTTCAATTTATACAGAACGGATAATATATAATGCTGAAATATAACAGTAACTTTTATATTACCAGTTCGCGCACCTGGCGTTTTCCTGCACCTCCGCACCCGCGCCGACAGGCACCCGCTGACCAGCCGGCATCCGCTGCATAGGTGCGGACGGGATCGCCGGCCACGCTTCGGGAACTGCCCCGGCAGTGGCGGCGCGGAAGCGATCCGTGGCTGCCATTGTCAGCGCCGATCGGGCCTGTGCTGTCCCCCTGTGGATATCCTTCGCCCCGCCCGCTTCCGGCGAGGGCGATCTCAGTCGGGGAGGATACGCGCCAGGTCCTCCCTCTGCGCCACGTAGACCTCCACCATGTGGTGGGGATGGTAACGCAGCTTGGACTCCCGCAGCCCCGGCTCCCCGAGATCGGACTCGCGGTTGATGAACTGGAAGCGTTCTGCCAGTATCCGGGCAGTCGCGGCATTCATCGCCTTGTAAATCCCCTCGCAGTCAGGCAGACCCTTCTCGAAGTGAACGAGGGCGGTGGTCTCGTTCAGCGGCTCGTAAAGCGCCATCGATGTGACGTGGTCATCCACCCGGATCATCCGCCCGTCGATCCCGAGTTCCTGGAAGTGATCCAGCGTGTAGAGGATCGCCTCCTTCTCGTGGGCAAGGATGGGATTGGACTCGCAGTCCCGCCAGTCGCACCACGCCAGCAGGAACTCCCGCACGTCCTTGCGGTCTTCCGGGCCGATCGCCTCGACGGCGTAGTTGCACTGCTTCCGAAAGCGGTTCAGCTGGCGGCGGATGTTGAGGTACTTCCGCCCGCGGAGCTCCGCCAGGTCGGACGCCAGGTAGACGTACTCGAAGTAGTTTCGCCGCGGGTGGAGCGGCAGATCGGGATACGCCGCGGCGATCTGCTCCCGCGAGGCGGTGTCCAGGATGGCGAGAGGCGGCTCTCCTCCCTCGCGCAGGGCGAGCCGCATGGTATCCTCCAGCAGCTCCGCGTCCGTCGGACCGATGGGGACCCGGAACATGGTCCTGCCGTCGATGGTGCTCGAGAGGACGATGCTCTCCCGCACCTGCGCATAGCGGTAGTGCGCGTAGGCGTTCCAGGCCATCATGTTGGTGAACGTATTGTCGCTGTGCTCCTGGGGAAAGCGTGCGTAGTGCCGCAGGAAGAGCTCTCGATCCCCCAGGGTCACGGGCCGGAAATCCGAGCTGGAGAGCACCTCATTCCTCCCCCCGGTAGAGCATGGGGACGTCGCCCTCGCATCGCATGAACCCGTTCGCGGTATAAAACCCCTCGGTGCCTCTCTCCGCGATGAGGCCGATCCAGTCGATCCCTCCCTGCCTGCAGGCATCCAGCAGGAGGGACAGGATCCCGGATCCGATTCCGAGTCGGCGGTACTCGGTGAGCAGGCAGAGGTCCTGGATGTAGGCATCCGAGACCCCGTCGGAGATCACCCGACCCATCCCGACGGCACGCCCGCTCGTCCGGTCGATCGCAACGACAAACGCGTAACTGCCCTGGATGACCGGAAGGACGCCTGCCGGATCCCACTCCTCGCACCACCATCCCGCCGAGCGGTACAGGTTCACGATCTCCTCGCTGCTCCAGGTATTCACCAGCCGGAACTCGATATCCGGAGTCTCCTCCATGCAACAACCTTCCCCTGCGGTGCCGGCCCGCCTGTCAGGACCGGTATGCCGTCACCGTATAAAAACGGTGTGAAAGACCCCACAGACCCGATTCGTGCTCACGCCCCGGCTATTAAGCATGGCGGAGAGAGGTCCCGATCCTGCCCGGCGGCCCGGCTGTCCGCACCTCTACCGGTCCAGCAGGAGAACCGCACCAGCACACCGCTGGAGACCCTGCAGCGGAGGGAACCGGGTCCGGGCTAGTACATTTCTGGTCATGGGAGAGCGATCCGTGTGCGATAGACTTCCTGAGCGATGAGGTGGCGACGAGATCGCGGTCCGGATGGAGACGCCAGGGCTTCACAGCCACGCTTGAGAGAAAAATCTTGGAGGACCACAGAGGGAGTGTCGATCCCCGCACCCATAACCGTGCCTGATACGACCCTGTGTAAGCCCTATCGCACCAGAGGGGGGAAAGGGATTCGGGATTCGGAGGGGCGGGGTTGCGCCTCCTACAGTGGCGAGGGTCTGAGTCTGAATGGGTCCCCATCTACCGCCAGGAGAGCAGGGATGAGACGATGCATATCAAAAACGCTCCTATACCCCCTAACCGGGCAGGTCCAATCGCACCAATGGGAAGAGGGGATTTTAAAGGGGGAGGAGGGGGGCGCGTCCCCTTCCCCCTACTGCCCCCACCCCGCCGATATGATCGCCTCCGGGGGGAGGAAGATCGGGAGCGATACTTCACCATGCCCCCTGGAGTGCGATGCCCCTGTAGTTGCCGATCTCACCTCCGTCCAAGCCATCGGGCCAACCTGGGAGACGATCGTCCCCCATTCCAGGGTAATACGCTCCCAATATCCCCATCCTACGCATCCCACCCAGTCGGGGGAAGAGAGCCCGGTCCACAGAGGATGCTTCGCCCTACTCACGCAACTGCAATACGAGAATGGCTACCGAATCCCTCACCATCCCGGGCAAAAGGCAGTTCTTCCCGAATCGGGAGATTGTAGTCCTGATATATGCCGTATCTTGGTGATATAGGGGAGGGAGGTGCAATCGATCTCGTCCATCCACCGCAACACCACCTATCGATCTCACGAAGATCCTCTGCGATGGGAAACCTCCACAGACTGCCACGGGCCCGGGGAGTCTGGCGGAGTGAGGCGTTGGTTCCCTTCTATGTACATCTCTAAAATGCTTGAAAAAAGCGTAGAACCGGGGCAGGAGAGGCGATCGCCGTCAGCTCGCCACGTCCGCCCCGTACTTCTCCTGCAGCATCTTCAGCAGCGCATCCGAGCGGCGGGATATCGCGACGATCCGCCTGACTGCCCGGTTCAGCTGTCCGTTCAGTTCGTCCACCTGTTTGCGGGTGACGTAGCCTCTCTGGCTTGCACTCTTGATGCGGTCCTCTGCGATCTGGCAGTTGTAGAAGAACCGGTCGATGATGCAGCTGGCCTCGTGGAGGTTGAACCGGAACTGGTTGGTCCCCTCGCCCAGGATCTCGTTCAGCTCTTTGAGTTCCACGTCGATCTCGTTCAGGATGTCGATGATGGAGGCGAACGCCTGCTGCCGCTCCATCTCTTCCAGCTCCCGCGTGGCATCGACCGCTCCATCCAGTTTCTTCACGTAGAGCCCCAGGGCGTGAGCAATGTCCCGGAAGAGCTGCTTATCCCTCCCCTCGAGAGTCTCTGCCCGCTCCTGAAGGCGTTCTACCTCCTTCTCCAGACGCATCCGAAATTCGTTCTCATCGTACTCCATACAATCGGCCCCCTCTTCCGATGAACTCGGGTCCATCTCCTCCCCCATTCTCCGGCGGCAGAGATCGGCTTTACAGCCTACCCGGTACTCCGCCTGCCACAAGTTTACCAATGCCAAACATGTTAATAAATGTTTCCAAACGATCGTGCACTATAAAGGAGTAAATATTCAATTGTTGTGATAAATATAATCCCATCGCTCAGATTACGGAATTTCGAGCCATTTCGAAGTTTACATCAGGTTTAGAGGTATTAATTCTGGTTATATCGTTGGTATGGAACAGAATCGTCCTTCACAGGCCGTATACGATCGGCATACCCGTTCGGGCGCAGTAGTACCACCCGCAGGAGCCGGCAGCGCCGCGGCAGTCTCTCCTCCGGGTGCTCCCCCCTGCTTCGCCGGCATGCGGCCTCCCCTTCGAGGGGAGGTCGCAGGAACTCCACCCGGGGCGGGGATGAGGTGCGCCATGCGCGAGGTAGGGGCAATCGCCACTGCGCGGGAGCGGCAGGCGTCTGCAAGCCCGTGAAGGCGGCCGCATTCAGGCAGACACCCGAGCGGAGCTTCCAGGACTCTCCCGTGTCCTGCCGACATCCTCCCGTGCTTCCGCCCGGCCGGGATCGATCTCCAGCACCCGCTCGAATCTGCGCAGTGCCAGTTCCGGATGACCCATCTGCTGCAGCAGACGTCCTTTCTCCAGCCATGCATCCGCACAGGAGGGATCGATGTCTATCGCCCGATCGTAGCACTGCAGGGCTTCACGACACCGCCCGTAACTGCGGAGCGTGTTTCCCCGGCTCACCCAGACAGCGGGTCCGTGCGTTGTACCGAACATCCGTAGAAGACCCATAGAGCCTCCGCATTCTATAGAGCAGACTCAAATTGCCGGATATATCAATATTTCTTCCGTATTGCTAAAAAAAGTATTTCAGCGGGTGACAACGTAATCGGACTTGTAGCGCCGCTCCTGCTTCAGCGTGCCGTCCGGTTGCATGATCATGACCATCGTCTCTGCCAGCGGGACCTCCTCCTCCACTGCGTCCCGGCACTCCGCCGATTGCGCCCGTGGAGCGGCTTCCGGGTCCTCGACCAGCAGGCGGGGCGCCGGCTCGTTCTCCCGGGAGACGCAGCTCTTCACGAGGGTTTGAAGGTCTTCGATCTCGTCGGCGATGCCCTTCAGCACCGCCTCCATCTCTACCACCCGCAGTTCAAGGCTGCGGATCCGGTCGGGGTACCCGGTCTGGGTTCTTCCCTGTACGTTTGCTATCATAATTGAAGCTAGATTCGAAGTGCAGCTATAAATCTTTCCTGCTTGTAGCAGCGTTGCACCCTGCGACCGGGCGAGCGGCGGTTGCAGGGAAGGCTGCAGCGGACCCTCTCGGGGATCGCCGCCCCCGCACACCGTCCGATCCTGTGCGGCCCTCTCCCCGGTGGCGGGAGGATCCGTCGAGGCCAGGGGATCGGCAGCGAGGTGTGCAGGAATGACATGGACGGCAGAGATCCACGACGGGGATCTTGCGCCGGGTCGGCGGCTCCGATGCAGGAAGGGGCCGGGAGGCGAGAGGCGGCCCAGCACCGCGCCAGCAGGATCGCGTGCCCGGGACAGGTTGCGTCTCGGCCGGCTTCCAGCCGATTCGGCACTGCAGGGCAGGTAAACTGTTAATACGCAGTGCGTATATCCGTCAGCGTATCAGCGGGAGATGGTTCTACCGTGGTGACAGAAGGCGATACCCCGTATCGGGGGGACGCAGATGAGCCGGCAGCGCTCCTCAGGAGCGAGAGCATCTTCGGTGCCCGGGTCCGCAACCGGAACGGGGAGGACCTCGGGCACATCCGGGACATACTGGTGGACGTCGGGAGAGGGCGGGCGGCATTCGTCGTGCTCTCCTCCGGGGGGCTCCTGGGCGAGAAGTACTTCGCCTTCCCCTGGAAGAACCTGACACGCCGCCCGGAGCGGGGTGAGTTCGTCCTGGATGTCGAGAGGGAGCAGCTGGAGAATACTGAAAGACTCCGGCCGGACGAATGGCCGGTACACGGCACCTGGGAACACACCCGGTCCCTGATGCCCTACCGGGAGGAATGAACAGAGACGGTGCGATGGGAATATGTCGGAAGGATGCTGTTCGTACGGTATCGTGCGGCTCTGGATCGAACGGAGCAGCGGGTGCCTCCTCGATCCCCGCTGTCCGTTCACCGTATCGGGTTCCACCTCTCCGGCCCACGGTCTCTGTTCTTGACTCGTGCCTGGAGGCGTACAGGCGCGGAGAAAAGCGGGCATCTTCCACGAATTGCCGGCGTGCAAGCAACATTTAAATAATATCGTTTGCTATTTCCCGCCACTGCCCGATGTCTGGTTGCGGCAGCGAGAGCGATACGGAGATGGTACACGTGGTGAACGCAGGAACTGAAACAGTTCCCGGAGCCCGAACCCGGGTGGTCGGAGAAGGACTGCGGCTGTTGTCCGCCAGAGACCTCATGGATGTCAGGGTGCGAAACCCGCAGGGCGAGGACCTCGGCGAGATCAAGAACCTGATGGTCGACCTCAACGCCGGTCGAATCGTCTACGCCGTGCTCGCCTTTGGCGGGGTGCTCGGAGCGGGCGAGAAGCTCTTCGCCATCCCCTGGGAGGCCTTCACCCAGAGAACCGAAGAGAGGACCTTCATCCTGAACGTGGACCGGGAGCAGCTGGAGAAGTCCCCCGGGTTCCGCGAGGACGAGTGGCCCATGCACGGCGACTGGGAGCTCGTGCAGCCAGCCCCGTATGCGGCGGAGCGGGCTGCAGTCCCCGAGGAGAGGGTGGTGGAACGCAGGGAGACACGGGAGATGCCCATGGGCGAATCCGTCGGGCTGTATACCCCCCGTCGAGACGTCGAATGTCCCACCTACGAGGCCGGCCGCAGGTCCCCGGAGTACGATCGCGAATGGCTGGAGGGCATGTTCTCCTGGTTCGGCGTCCAGCCGTACTGGTGCGAGTAGCGGATAACCGCTGCGGGGGCGCGCAAGCGTAACCGGGATGCGAAGAGGGTCCGCGGCGCAACCGCGGGTGAACGCTCTCCAGCCTCCCACCAGGCTCTTTTCATCAGCCAGGGACGATAACCCAAAAACCCCCGCCTCCAGCAGGAATGGATGGGGAGCACTCCATGCTGAGAGCATCCGCTCCGGGAGTGTGCCTCGCGGAAGGCCACACTTTAGCGACTATCGATGCCTTCGAAATAACCTCCGATCCATCGTCCAGGTAGATGCAGGCAAATTCACCCCGAATCCGATATCACGCGCATTCCGCACTTCCGTGCCGGAGAAACGTATAAATAGTCTCGCGCCTCTACAACCCGCCTTGCCTGGAGGAGTCGTATACGCCTCGGCACAGAGATTGGAGACGTGAGATAGATGGAGGCCAGAACGAGGAGAATGGAAGGCATGAGGCTGCTGTCTGCGGATGACACCATGGACACCAAGGTGCGGAACCCGCAGGGCGAGGACCTCGGCGAGATCAAGAACCTGATGATCGACCTGAACACGGGCAAGATCATCTACGCCGTGCTCTCCTTCGGGGGAATCCTGGGAGCGGGCGAGAAGCTCTTCGCCATCCCCTGGGAGGCCCTGACAGCCCAGCCGGAGCGGGAGGGGTTCGTCCTGAACATGGACAAGGAGCAGCTGGAGAACGCCCCCGGGTTCCGCGAGGACGAGTGGCCCATGCACGGCGACTGGGAGCTCGTGGAGCCGACCCGCACGGCGGCATACTATACGGCCGCACGCGAAGTCTACCCGGAGGAGAGAGCTGCCGTCACCGAAGAGCGGATCGAACCGCGCGCCGAGACCTGGGAGGAGCGGCAGGAGGCAGCGAAGAGACGGGATGAAGAGAGGTACCGGGGGATGAGCAAGGCGGAGATACGGTCCAAACAGGCCGCGGAAGTCCAGGCACTGCCGCATACCATGCGCCCGTCCACCGGTCGCGACATTCCCGGACGGGGACCGGCGTGCGCCGACTATGAACGGGCCAAGAAATCGCCGGACTACGACCGCGAGTGGCTGGAGGGCATGTTCACCTGGTTCGGATCGCCGCCGTACTGGTGCGAGTAAGATCGCCCTTTCGGGGGTGGCGTACCCCCTGCGGATCCTTTTTAGGATGCCTGATCCAACAGGACGGATTCTTCTCCTGTGCAGGCATCCGCGGGGCACCAGGCGGACAGGGCATTCCGTGGTGCACGCGGTTCATATAGTTGGGCGTCCAGATCAGCTGCTGCAGGGGGGTTGGTCCGTGGCAGAGAGCGAAAATCGGGAGAGAGAACTCGAACAGGAGCTCGGCTACTCTTTTACGGATCCTGCCCTGCTGCGGCGGGCGCTCACCCGGCTCGCCTACGCGAAGGAGCAGGGGCTGGACGCGGCGGACCACATGGACGCTCTCGCGACCCTGGGGGATGCGGTCTTCGAGCTGGCGACGATCGAGAGCCTCGTGCGGTCGGGCGAGACCGAGAAGGGCGCGATCACCAACCAGAAGGTGAACCGCGTCAATATGGTGCAGCTCCGCAACCTTGCCGAGTCCCTCCGGATCGAGCGCTACGTCTACTGGGGCAGAGGGGAGGAGGCGCAGCACATCTGGACGTCGGGACGGGTGCTCGCCGAGTGCATCGAGGCGGTGGTCGGCGCCGTCTACCTGGACGGGGGCATGGCAGCGGCCCGGCAGGTGCTCCAGCACCTGCAGTTTCTCCGTCCCATGATTAAGCCCTACTGCATGATGTAGTTCAGCAGGTCCAGATAATCCCCCAGCATGCGGGTGATCAGGAACTTCTCCCGCACCGCCTCTTTTCCTTTAGATCCCATCTCGTTTGCCAGGGCGGGATCCTGCATCAGCTGGACGATGCGGTCGGCGAACGTGCGGGTGTCCGTCGGGTCTACCAGGAACCCGTTCTCGCCGTCCGTGATCTGCAGCGGGATTCCGCCCACGTTCGAGGCGACGACCGGACGGCCCTTCCAGAGCGCCTCGGTGACCGTGAGCCCGAACCCCTCTCGCAGGGACTTCTGGAGGATCACGTCCGAGACGCGCTGGAGGACGTTCACGAGCATGTTGTTCTCGCAGGTGATGAAGATGATGTCCCCCTCTCTGGCCAGGTTCCGCGCCTTCCGGGCGACGCTCTCGTAGATCTCGTAGCCCTCGGGATCGTCTGCCGCCATGCAGCCGCAGAGCACCAGCCGGCAGTCGATCTCCTTTCGCACCTCCTCGAAGATGTCCAGCACGCCTAGAGGGTCCTTCCACTTGTCGAACCGCGAGATCTGGGTGAGGATCGGTTTGTCGGTGGGGATCCCGTAGCTCTCGACGTGCTTCTGGATCGCCCCCCGGGGAATATCGCGGTTCTTCACTGTCAGAGGGTCGATCGCCGGGGTGACGATCCGCTGCTCCACCGGCAGATCCTCTTTCAAGTACTTCTCGTCGGAGACGACCATCAGGTCGTAGAGGAGGACGTAGCCCCGAAGGAACTTCCAGACCTCTTCGTTGGGGTGCGTGAGATCGATGTGACACTGCCAGATCCAGGGCTGCGTGCGGCGGTGGTAGCGGATGAGGGGGAGGGGCTGCGGATCGTGGACGATGATCGCGTCGTGGTCGAGGTGGGCGTAACTGGGGAAGTTCTCGTTGGTGGCGAGATAGAGCTGCCGCTCCGCCGCCGAGACGGTCACCGGCTCCCCCTGCAGACCGTTGTGGAACTTCTTGGTGACGGTGAAGAAGTTGGGGTTCCCGTGGAGCAGCCTCCACTCGGCATCGATCCCGATGTCGTTGATGAGCGGCATCAGCGACGATATGAGTTCGGCCACGCCGCCGCCCTGGTAGGTGGAGTTGATCATAGCGATATGGCTTCCGTAGAGCGTTCTCGCCTTGCGGTAGATGTCGGCGATCACCTTGTCCTTTACCACGCCATAGTAGTCCACCAGACTCGGTACGGCCATCGGACTCTCTCCCCTGCAACATGAAGGAGAGCTACTTTAAGAAGATGTCGCCCCTTCCGCTACAGTGCCGACTCCTCTCCCCTTCGGGGTTTTGCGCCGGGGAGGACGGGATACTGCCGCGGAGATCGCGCCCTTGTCGGCACACGCCTTCAGCAGGGGGAGCACCTGCCGCTGCGTGCTGATGTTGAACCGCGCCTTTGAAGGCGCCTGCCCGACCTTGATCGAGTAGGCGTCGGAGGGCAGCACCTCGAAGAGGTCTTCGTCCGTGCGGTCGTCCCCGATCGCCAGGATGAAGTCCCAGGACTTCTGGTTGAGCCAGTGCGAGACCGCCCGCCCCTTGTTGACGACCGCGTTGCGGATCTCCAGCACCTTGTGCCCCTCGAGCACGGCGAGGTTCAGGTTGGATGTCAGGTGCAGCAGATCGTCCTTGAGCTCCATCGCCCGGATCGAGGCCAGTCCTGGTTCCGCCCTGCGGTAGTGCCAGACGAGGGAGTGCTCCTTCTCCTCCACGAAGGAACCGGGTGTTCTGTCCGCGTAGATCTGGAGGAGGGGCCGGATCTCCTGCTTCCATTCGCTGGAGATCTGTTCGGGCATCCACCACGCCGAGTTCACCTCCTTGATCCAGACACCGTGTTCGGAGACGATCCCGATGGGGAGCGTGCCGAACCAGCGGTCCATGGCCTTCCGGTCCCGCCCGGTGATGATCACCACCTCGTTGCGGGCATCCGCCGCCATCGCCTCCAGCTGCCGGAGGACGGCCTCGTCGGGAACCGCCTTCTGGGGGCGGGACGCGAACGGCACCAGCGTGCCGTCGTAATCGAGCAGGATGAGACGCTGTCTCGCGGCCTGGTAATCCGATAGGAGCAGTTCCTCTGTACTCGCTGTCAGAATCTCCTGGGATCGCTCCTGCTGGATTGACGTCACGGCGTTCAACTTCTGGATGAAGTCCTCCGCCCAGTAGCGCACATCGTAACGCCGCAGCCGCTCCTGCATCACCCGGTTGCGCTCCACCTGCTCCTGCTCCGGCATGACGAGCGCCGTCTCCAGGGCCTCCACCATCGCTTCCCGATCGCTGGGATTCACGACGATCGCCTCGCCGAGCTCCTGCGCCGCCCCCGCCATCTCGGAGAGGATCAGCACCCCGTCGCCTGCCGTCCTGGTCGCGACGAACTCCTTGGCCATCAGGTTCATGCCGTCCCGCAGGGGAGTGAGCAGGGCGATGTCGGCGAGGTGGTAGTTGGCGATCAGGGTCCTGAAGGGGAGGTAGTTGTAGATGTACTGGATCGGTACCCAGTCCAGTGTCCCGTACCGCCCGTTGATCCTCCCGACCAGCCCGTCGATCTGGTGCTTCAGCTGCTGGTAGTGCCAGATGGTCGCCCGCGAGGGCACCGCGACCAGGATCAGCGATACGCCGCCCCGGTACTCCGGATGCTTCTCCAGAAAGGCGTCGAAGGCCTCCAGGCGGTGGGCGATGCCCTTGGTGTAGTCCAGCCGATCGAACGAGAGGATGATCTTGCGCCTGCCGTACTTCTTCCGGGTCCGCCGGATCTCCGCCTGGACCTCCGCATCCTGGACGGCATCGGCATACTTGCGGTAGTCGATGCCCATCGGGAACATGTCCACCCAGACCAGGCGGTTCCCCACGGTCAACTCCCCCAGCGCGTGCTCGTAGCCCAGGATCCGCCGCACGCTGGAGAGGAAGTGGCGCACGTAGTCATAGGTGTGAAATCCGATGAGATCGGCACCGAGGAGGCCCTCCAGGATCTCCTTTCTCCAGGGCAGCTGCCGGAAGATCTCGAAGGAGGGGAAGGGGATGTGGAGGAAGAACCCGATCCTGACGGACGGGAGCCTCTCCCGCAGCATCTGGGGGAGGAGCATCAGCTGGTAGTCGTGCACCCAGATGGTATCACCGGGCTCCGCCACCTCCGCCACGGCATCGCAGAACGCCTGGTTCACCCGCCGGTACACGTTCCACTGCCGCGGGTCGTACTCCGCCAGGTGGGTGAAGTAGTGGAAGAGGGGCCAGACGGTGTTGTTGCAGAAGCCGCCGTAGTACTGCCGCACGTCGTACTCGGAGAGGAAGACGGGGTGGCACTTCTCGGCGGCAAGCGCCCAGCGGACTCGTTCCTTCTCGTCCGCATTGCTCCTGCGGATGGTCAAGCCCGGCCAGCCCACCCAGATGCTGTCGTAGGACTTGTAGAAGGAGCCGACGCCCGTGGCGAGCCCCCCGGCGCTGGTCTGGATGCCGATATCGCCCTTCCTCTTCGTCACGCTCACGGGCAGCCTGTTGGATACGATTACGAGTTTCGTCATGGTGTGAGTGATCCGGAGACCGGGTTCCACCCTTTACATCTCATCGACAATTAATTTTACCACTGCCGCGATTCGGAATCGCCCGGCGGGATCCGGGAAGATCCAGAAGAAGAGGTACTGCGCCGCCCCGGCAGCGAGGGCGGCGTCGATGGGAAGGGACGGCGAGCCCCGGCTCGATCCTGCCAGGATCACCTGTTCTGGGAGGGTGCGGGGAGGAACGGGCGGAGCGATGCCGCCAGCTTGGCCAGATCCATCGACTGCAGCACGACCTTTCCCGGTCCCGTGAGGGTGGTGACAAAGAGCCCTTCGCCGCCGAACAGCACGGTGCGCACCCCGCCGGCAAGGGCGATCGAGTAGGTGACCGAAGAGTCGAACCCGACCACCAGGCTGGTCTCCACCTTCACGGTCTCGCCGGGGGCCAGACCCATCTCCACGATATCTCCGCAGCAGTGCAGGAAGGCGCAGCCCTTCCCGCTCAGCCGCTGGAGGATGAACCCCTCGCCTCCGAAGAACCCGGCCCCCAGTTTCTTCGTGAACGCGATCTCCAGGTCCACCCCCTCCTCGGAGCAGAGGAAGGCATCCTTCTGGGCGACGAAGTCCGAGCCGTCCAGGCGGACGGGAAAGATCTTTCCGGGGATCGAGCCGGCAAACGAGACGAAACCCGGCCCGCCTTCCGGGCGGAACCGGGTCAGGAAGAAGTTCTCCCCTACGACCATCCTCTTGAGCCCGCCCAGGATGCCGCCCTTCGCCTGGGTCTGCATCTGCACGTTGCCGCTCATGTTCGCCATCGCACCGGCTTCGGCATAGATGCACTCGCCCTCGGCGAGGCGGATGGTGACCATCTGCAGGTTGTCGCCAACGATCGTGTACTCCATGGTCGGAGAGGTTGGAAGAGGGAGGGGATAACCTGTCCGATCCGGTCCCCTGCCCGGTTCCGCCTACTTCTCCACCACGTAGCGGATGAGAAAACCGGGGCGTACTCCCAGGGCGTTGAGGAGGATGGCGAGCATGTAGATGGCTGTCAGCGTATACTTCCCCTTCTGCAGGTAGCGCCGCGGCGAGACGGAGATGTAGCGATCGAGCTGGATCAGCCGTCCCCTCCGCTTCGCCTTACGGCAGAGTTCAAAGTCCTCCATGAACGGCAGCGGATCGTAGCCCCCGAGAGAGAGGAAGGCGTCCTTCCGCATGAAGATCCCGAAGTCCCCGAAGTACATCGGCGTCAGCCGCGCGAGCCGGTTCCAGGCGGCGCTCTCCAGGCGGAGCAGGGGATCCCGGCTCCGGAAGGAGTGCCGGAACGCTCCACCGAGCGCGCCATCGGCCTCCAGGTTCGCCTGAATCCGCAGGAGGGCATCCGCCGGGATGCGGCAGTCCACGTGCAGGAAGAGCAGGATATCGCCCTCCGCCTCCTGAACGCCGCGGTTCATCTGGACGGCCCGCCCCCGCTCCGAGACGATCACCTTCAGCGGACGGGGGAAGCTCTCGCGGCACCGCTCCACCTCTGTCATCGTGCGGTCCGAACTGCCGCCGTCCACCAGGATCAGCTCGAAGTCCCCGGCGAGGTTCCGGTGATGGGAGAGGAACGGCTCGATGCTCTCCTCCTCGTTCAGTACCGGGGTGACAATCGAGATCATGGCGGTCCTTTTACACCACCTTCAGGGCGGGAATCTCTATTAAACCTCTCGGTTCGCGTGCAGGTGAGCGATGCGGCCTCCTGCCGGGGAGGAGGGATTCCGAAGGCTCGAACGGAGAGCGGCGAGCGCAAGTATCATCTGCATGCAGGTGCAGGGGACGGTGCGGCATGGATGAACCGGATCCGACCCTGAGCCAGGGAGGGCTGCACCCCGACTTCCAGGAAGAGATGGCGTACTTCGATGCGAACAGGGTATACGCGCTGCAGATCGAGACCACGCTCGCCTGCCCGCAGGGGTGCCTCTACTGCTACGCATCCGCGAACAACGGCACGGGACGCGAACTGCCCGCGGCGGCGATCTGCACCGTCCTGGAGGCGGCAGCCGGCATGGGGATCCGGGCGATCGACTGGCTGGGAGGCGATCCCCTGGTGCGGTCCGACTGGCACGGGCTGATGCAGCATGCCCGCAGCCTCGGCATGACGAACAACATCTGGTCCAGCGGACTGCCGTTTCTCGATGCCAGCGTGGCAGAGAGGGCAATCCGGGTCTCGGAAGGCGGATTCGTCTCCGTCCACCTCGACACCCTGGACGAGGCGATCTACCGTGTCCTGCACGCGGGCGATCCCCGGGAGAAGATCCGGGGCATACTCCGGGGGGTGGACAACCTCATCGCGCTCGGAAAATCCCCCGACCAGCTGATCAACTGCATCACGCTCACCCGCCCTCTCTCCGACGTGGAGAGGACCATCCGCTACTTTCGTGCGGAGAAGGAGATGCGGACCTGCATCACACCGCTCGTCCCGCTGGGAGGCGCCGCGGATCGCCCCGAGTGGCTGCCGGACATTCCCGCTATCCGCGACGCCTGCCGGGCGCGGGACCGGATCGACTACGCCGGCTCCTCCCTCTCCATGCACGCCATGGACGTGACCAAGTTCTACTGCGGAGGGATGGTCTGCATCACGGTGGACGGAGATGTCACCCCGTGCTCGCTGATCCGGAAGGGATGTGGCAATGTCCTCTCCGAGCGGCTGGACGCGATCGTCGAGGAGAACAGAGAGGATCTCCTGTTCATTCCCCTGCGATCGCCGCAGAACGGGGCGACTGCCTGCTCCCGTTGCAGCCACGGCGCCGTCTGCTGGGGGTGCCGGGCGGCGGCGTACTACCGGCATGGCAGTCTGCTGGCAGAGGACCCTCACTGCTGGATGCGCCTGGAGAGCGGGTATGGATGACTGGGCTCTCCAAGAGGGCGTGCTTCACGCTCGCCGACATCCGCGAGGCGTATTCTGGACCCTTCGGGGAGTTGTGGGAGATGCTGATGGGGGAGGAGATCCACGTCGGCGGGGAGCGGGAGACCGATATCCTCGCCGCCCGCACCGCGATTGCCCGTGACGAAACGGTGCTGGATATCTGCAGCGCCCTCGGGGGTCCGGCGCGCCGCCTGGTGCGGGAGCGGGGGTGCTGCGTGGTCGGCCTGGACGCCACCCCGAAGCTGGTGCGGGCGGCGGTACGGCGGAGCGATGCGATGCGCCGGGTCAGCTTCTGCCTGGGAGACGCGCTCGAGTTACCTTTCAGGACCGCGACCTTCGATGTCGTCTGGGGCCAGGATGCCTGGTGCCACGTGACCGATACGGAGCGGTTGATTAAAGAGGCGTTCCGCGTGCTTCGCCCGGGAGGGCGGATCGGTTTTTCGGACTGGATCGAGAACGGGACGATGGCGGATGCCGAGCGGACCGTCCTCAACGCCTTCATGCGCTTTCCGTGCATGGAGACCATCTCCGGCTACGCCCGGCTGCTGGATGCGGCGGGATTCGTTCGGGTGGAGGCAGAGGACCTGAGTGCGGAGTTCCTATCCCACTGCCGTCTCTACCTGGAGAAGCTCCGCTCGATCCTGCAGGAGCCGGTCTCCCGACGCTACGGTGCAGCGTTCTACCGCCAGGCTTGCATGGGGCTGGAGGCATGGGTCCGTGCCGCCGGAGAGGGGAAGGTGGGACGGGGGCGGTGGGTGGCGGCGAAGCCCGGGGCCGCTCCCGCTGCCCGGATGAACCGTCGGGACCCGTGAGAGCGGCCCAAAGGTTATTCAGGTAAGAGTCCGATATCGTTCGACGGATTGCGTGCGATGGATGCGATCGTCGTCATGGCCAAGGCCCCGCTACCGAACCGGGTGAAGACCCGGTTGATCCCCCCGCTGACGGGCGAGGAGGCGGCCCGGCTCTACCACGGTTTCCTGCTGGATAAACTGGACCAGGTGCTGCACGTCCGTCCGGCCCGCCACGTCATTGCCTACACCCCCGACGACGCGGAGCCCTTCTTCCGCGCTCTTGCAGGGAACCGCCACCGCCTGCTCCGCCAGGGGGGAGGGGACCTGGGAGAGCGGCTGTCCTCCGCTGCCGGGACCCTCTTCGCCGAAGGCTGCCGCCGGGTGCTGCTCCTGGATAGCGATACTCCGCACCTCCCGCCGGCGTACATCCAGAGCGGGCTCCGGGCCCTGGAGAGATCCGATGTCGTCATCGGCCCCTGCGACGACGGCGGCTACTACCTGATAGGCATGCGGCGGCACACATCCGATCTCTTCCGCGATATCCCCTGGAGCACGTCGGCGGTGACGGCACGGACGATCCAGAGAGCCGGCGAGCTGGGGCGGACGGTCGCCCTGCTGGATCGCTGGTTCGACGTGGATACGATCGCCGATCTCGTCCGCCTGAAGCGGGAACTGGAGTCGGACGGGAACTCCGGGCAGTTCTCCTGCGTCCACACCCGCACCGCTCTGCTCGGGCTGGATCTTCCCGCAACAGAGTGAAGGGCCCGATCGGGCCGGCACGCGGCGTGTGCGGGGAAACGGGGCACGGATCGAACCAAAGGCTAATATTCCAGGAGCATTCTATGGGATGCTGGACTGTACACGAGTACAGGAGTGCTGGAATATGGCAGAGTACGAGTTGAGAGACGATTCGAGCGTTGGGGCGTTGGTGCGGGCCCGGATCCGAAACTTCGAGAAGGAGCATCCCGATGGATCGGTGTACGTCGCCGACAACCGCGGGATGTGGGATGTGCGGTTCACCTACGGGCGGGGCAGCAAGCAGCGGGGGACCGCGTATATCGGTGCCCCCGAGGCCGTCGGGCAGGCGACCCGCCTCCGCTGGCCTCCGGGGCAGCGGGCGGATATCGACAAGATCACCTTCGAGAATACGGCCGGTCTCGAGGGATTCATCCTGGCGGTACTGCGGTTCGAGAGCGGGGAGGAGAAGCCGAAGTCGACATCGATCTGATGCTTGAGATCGTTCTATCGCCTCCTCCGCTGTCCGGAAGGGCTCCTACAGGGATTCTGCCGCCCCGCTCGGCCTGAATCCCGCCAGGATGCCCTGCGGTGCTTCATCGATGGGATCCGGCCATTCGCATCTGCAGCGGAGCGCCGCCGTCCCATGCATGCCTGGATGCACGGAAGCGGGATCGGCACACGTTTTGTACAGCCGGAAAGTCCAGCCGCCTAAAAACCTCTCCACTTTCCCTGCGGGGGCCGGCCGCCGCCGCGGGAGGCCTGCCCGCCCATCCTCGCCACTCGCTCTCTCGTCTCTGCAGATGCCGCCTGCAAACCCCGCTGCCCGTGCGGAGCATTTCCTCCGGCCCGTGCAACCCGCCGCCGGGTCTCGATATCCGCGGATGCCAGGCCTCGTTTGGATCGCGTTGTCACGTCGCTCCTCCTGGGTGCTGCCAGCGTGCCGGGAGAAGGGCCCTGGTGCACACCCCCATATAGTTCCTGTTTCGATCGCGCCGCAGCCGGGAGCCGTGGCGGCGCAGAGTTCGTCTCCCCCGCAACAGGCGCCACGGCCCCTCTAATAGCCACCGGTCCGTGCTATATTCCCCCATCTCTCCCGATTGTCCTGCAGGGAACCCGGCAGTACCACCCCCGGGCGCTGCCGATTAACCATACTGGTATAAAGCGTTATCGGCCGTATTTCAGTAAACGAGACGAAAATTGCTCTTTCCACCAACCGACTCGTTCCAGACGCCCTATGCGGGATACAGGAGATGCGATCGGGAACTTCCGCTCTCGAGACGCTTCAACGAGCACCGATCGGCGAGAAGTGCTCTCCATCTCTCTCGAATTGAGGGGCCGATACCGGGACGGGATTCGCATCCAGGATCAAGGTATATGTGGGGCGGGCGACCACCTCTCCTGTATGAACGTCGATGAAGCCCGGAGACTGCTCTTTCAGTACGTCCAGAAGGAGAGCCTGATCAAGCACTGCCTTGCCACCGCCGCGATCCTGCGGCGGGCAGGGGAGCACCTGGGTCAGGATGCGGAGCGGTGGGAGGTGATCGGGATCCTGCACGACATCGACTACGAGGTGGTCGAGGGGGATATGCAGCGGCACGGCGCCGTGGGCTGCGAGATTCTGCGGGAGCACGGGGTGGATGCGGATATCGCGGAAGCGGTACGGCGTCACAACGACATGATCTACGGCAATTCCGATGCTCCGGTCGATATCGCGCTCCAGGCCGCCGACAATATATCCGGCCTGATCATCGCGGCAGCGATGGTGAAGGGTGGGGCGATCTCCGAGGTCAGGCCGGACACGGTTAAAAAGAAGATGAAGGAGAAGGCGTTTGCCGCCGGATGCCGCCGGGAGAAGGTGCGGGAGATCGAGCGGCTGATGGATCTCCCCACCTTCTATCGCCTGGCAGTCGAGGCGCTGCAGGGGATCCGGACGGATCTCGGGCTCCACTGACACGGCATGGCATCGAACTGCCTCGAGGGTGACGATCGGCGAAAAAGTCGTTCCCATCTGCTGGAAACCTTGCGGATGGGAGTCGACCGGGCTTCAGCCCGGTTGACTTCGCACGTGGAGGAGGGCACAATGGTCCTATTCGCTCCCTGCCATCTTCCTTCCCGCTATCGCAAGCGGGGGGGAACGCGCCCCCTCCTCTTCCACTTCCCCGGTGTGCGATAGACCTACTGAACCGGAGAGGCCGGGACGGGTGACTACGGGACTGGCTGCTGCTGGCTGATGCAGTGGAGGGTGCCGAGCCCGTGGACCATCGCCCGGCAGTCGATGCCCACCACCTTCCGGGTGGGGAAGACGCCCTGCAGGATCTCGAGCGCCCGGCGGTCGTTGCGGTGCCCGAAGGTCGGGACCAGCACGACGGCGTTGCCGATGTAGAAGTTGGCGTAGCTGGCGGGGAGCCGCTCCTCGTCGCCGACGCGGCCGGGCATGGGCAGGGGGACGACCGTGAACGGGTTCCCGTCCTGGTCCCGCGCCCGTTGCAGGATCGCATAGTTCTCCTCCAGGATCGCGTGGTTCGGGTCTCCCGCATCCACCTCCCGGGCGCAGACGACGGTGTTCGGTCCGACGAACCGCGCGATGTCGTCGATGTGGCCGTCGGTATCGTCCCCGGCGATCCCCTCTCGGAGCCAGACGACGCGGGACGCTCCCAGGTACTCCTGGAGATACCCCTCGATCTCCCCGCGGGAGAGGCAGGGGTTGCGGTTTGGATTGAGGAGGCATTGTTCGGTGGTCAGGACGGCGCCCCGCCCGTTCACCTCGATGGACCCGCCCTCGAGCACGATCCCGGTCCGAAATGCCGGAAGCTGCAGCTCCCGGTTGATCTTGACGGGAACGTGCGTGTCCCGGATCAGCTCGTCGTACTTCCCGCCCCAGGCGTTGAAGATCCAGTCGACCATCGCGAGACGGCCCGCCTCCCGGTTCACGACAAACGTGGGGCCGTAGTCCCGGAACCAGACGTCCGCATAGCTCAGGACGTGGAAGCGGATCCCCTCGAGCGGGACCCCCGCTCCGCCCAGCAGCTCCCGCACGCGCGCCTCCATGGCGGGGTCGCCGACGAGGAGCTCCACGCGCTCTCCCGTGCTGACGGCTTTTACAATATCCAGGTACGCCTGCTCGACCTCCGCGAGATCCGGGAACGTGGTGCTGTCGTGCGGCCAGGCGAGCCAGACGGCATCGTGCCGTTCCCACTCGGCGGGCATGAGGTAGCCCAATTTCCGGGGGGTTCTCTCACGGTCCCGCACGGGAACCGTCCAGGACGAAACCAGCGGCAGGTAGGTTGCCGGGCAGCGGTTCTCCAGGAATCCCCAGCCTTCCCGCACCTGCCGGTTCATGCCGAGATCGAGATCGGCGATCAGGATCCCCTCCCCGGCACCGGCCCGTTCGAGCACCTTCCCGAACGCGTCGCAGAAGAACGAGCCCCCCCAGAAGAGGATCTCGCCCTCCCACCCCACGCGGTTGACGGCGACGACGTGGATGCCGTTGACAATCGCATGCCCCCGCTGGACGGTCTCCCAGGCCTCGCGCCAGTCCCCCTCCGGGGGCTCCAGGCCCCGGATCCTGCCAATGGCGGTAGGGTAGAAGATGATATCCGCCCCCATCAGGGCGACCGCCCGGGCCGCCTCGGGGAACCACTGGTCGTAGCAGATGAGCACGGCGAACCGCCCGAACTCCGTGCTGTAGACCTCGTAGCGCTCTCCCGCACGGAAGTAGCGCTTCTCGTAGAAGAGGGGGTCACACGGGACGTGCACCTTGCGGTAGACGGGCAGGATGCACCCGTCGGTGTCGAGGACCGCGACCGCGTTGTAATACCCCTCCTCCGCACGCTCGTAGAGGGGCACGACGATCACCGCGTGGTGCTCCCGTGCGAGGGCGGCGAACGCCTCCGTGGTCTCCCCGGGTATGGTCTCGGCATACCGGGCGGCATCCGCCGTTGCAGACTGGGGGAAGTAGGGGGTGCGGAAGAGCTCCTGGAGGCAGAGGATCTCGGCCCCCTGCTCCAGGGCGGACGCCGCATACCGCAGGGTCTTCTCCAGGTTCTCCTCGAGATCCTCCGATACGGCCGTCTGGACGAGTCCGACTCGAACTGTGCGGGTATCCATAGGGCTTCCATCCATGTATGTGCTGCTGCATCCGCCCATCGCGGTCCGGCAGACGCCGAACGCTTCAGGGCTTCTTCTCCAGAAACGCGTGCGCCTTCATCAGCACGTCCCGCGTGTTCTGGAAGGTGGCCTGGGCCAGGGCCTTGTCGTAGGGCAGCCACTTGTAGCCGATATGCTCGAAGGAGAGGACCACGTCCGCCTGGTCGGTCTCCATCAGGAAGTAGACCACCTCCTTGTACACGGTGCGCCCGCGGGCGCGGAAGAAGTAGTTGATCTCCTCGCGGAATCCGGGGATGAAGCGGGCATCCGTGATCGCCGTCTCCTCGCGGAGTTCGCGGACGGCGGCCTCCTCCCCGCTCTCGCCCCGCTTGGCGTGCCCTTTCACCAGGTCCCAGTGCCCGGCCTCGTACTGCAGCAGGAGGTACAGCCGGCCGTCGGGATTTCGCACTACGACGGCACCGTAGGATCTCTCTCGGGGCATGCAGGGTCGTCTCCAGGCCGGAAGTCAGGGCGATGGTCTCTCCAGCTCTCGCTGTACTATTCGGAACTCTTCTTCAAGTTTTTTTCTATACGAGGGGTTATACAGCCCTGCCGCCGGGTGCAGGGCGGGTACGATCCGCAGGCGGTGACCGTTGAGATCCGCGGTGAAGACGCTGCCCGTCACGTCCGTGATGCGCTCGAACTCGAAGGGGATCCGGGCCAGGACGTAGCGGGCCGAGTGCCGCCCCAGCGTGACCAGGATCTCGGGGCGGACGAGATCGATCTGGCGGTCGAGGTACGGCGAGCAGATCTCGATCTCGCAAGCCAGCGGATCGCGGTTCCCCGGCGGGCGGTGCTTGACGACGTTGCCGATGAACACGTCCTCGCGGGCGAGCCCGATGCCCTGCAGGAGACTGTTGAGAACCGATCCCGCCCTCCCGACGAACGGGCGTCCGCTCGCGTCTTCCCGCTCTCCCGGCGCTTCCCCGACGAGCATCAGCCGGGCCTCGAGGCTGCCCTCCCCGGGGACCGCGTGGCGGGCCGTCTTCCAGAGCGGGCACTTGCGGCACCCGCGGATCTCCCCGGCGAGGGCGGCCATCTGCTCCTCGCGGGACGGTATCGGCGGCATCTCTCTCACCTGTATAAAGGATGGAGGTTTATACTCTTCTCTTCGGGTGCACCCGCAGCGCGGATCGCCGCCGCCTGCCCGTCCAGGATGCGGCGGCCGGCGACGGCGAGCGAGGGGCTCAGGGTGTAGACCAAGGGCAGGGCGGTCGGCAGGTCGATCTCTCCGATCGCGTCGGCCGGGATCCGCTCCAGGTAGAGGATCAGCGCCCGCAGACTGGTGCGGTGGGAGACCACGATCACGTCCCTCCCGCTCCGCAGCGCGGGCGCGATCCCGTCGCGCCAGCAGGGCAGGAGGCGGTAGAGGGCGTCTTCGAGCGACTCCGCGGAGGGGATCAGGTCCCGCTCCAGGCGCGCGTACCGGGGATCGTGCAGCGGGTGGCGGGGATCGGTCCGCGGCAGCGGTGGGGGGCGGGCGTCGAACGCGTTCCGCCACCGCTCCACCGCGCTCCTGCCGTACTCCCGGTTCAGCTCCTGCCGGGTCCGCCCTTCCAGCAGCCCATAGTGCCTCTCGTTCAGCCGCCAGGAGCAGCAGAGCGGCAGGTGCGGGCAGTCCAGGGCACCGATCACGGTAGAGAGGGTCCGCACCGCCCGCTTCAGCACCGAGGAAAATCCACGGTCCAGGGAGAGCCCGGCCTCCCGAATGCGGAGGGCAGCTGTCTCTGCCTCCCGCACGCCGCGTGCGGAGAGATCGGGATCCGCCCACCCGCTCAGCCGCTCCTCCGCATTCCACTCGCTCTCCCCGTGGCGGAGCAGGATCAGGCGCACCATACATTCTCCTCGGGAGGATGGGAAAATAGCTATCGTCCTGAAGCGGTACCGCATTCGCATACCACCATCGGCGCAGCGGGATTGCAGAACCGCCCAGAACAGAACAACATCCGTGCACTCTCGGCTGCGGAAACGAATCGACCCGTCACACCTGCCCTATCGACGGGAGCGGCCGGGATCTGCAGCACGCTTCCCTTCTCCGCAGAATCCGCGTGCAGCGGTTGGCGGCTGGATCCTGCATGCAGGTGCAGCAGGGACCGGGAATCCCTCGAGGGGTCCGATACGAAAATACTGGACCGGGCGTCTGGATGCCCGCTATGCGGTAAGAGCTCGGGGACTGCCGTGCCGATACGGGGAGTATGCGGGCAGGCTCTCGATCACGCGGAGCAGCGGATCGCACTATCCCGCGACGAGAACGGTCACCGAGTCCTCCCCGTACGTAACCTCTCTTCACGGCGTTTATTCGCATCGTGACGACGATCCCCGATTCTGCGGGGCCTGCCAGACGGTATGGAACGCACCGTCGGCATCCGTTCTCCCTTCAACGGCCGAGGTATTCGTCGATGTGAAGGTGCCGGCTGCACACTCTATCCGCACGCTGGCGTTCTCGATGGGGGCATACCGCCCGTCGAAGGCCGTCACGCGGATATCGGCGGTCGCGTTTGGTTTCACACGCTCCGGCGTTGCCGCGGTTCGGAGGATGATCGGCCCGTAATGGGGCGGGGTCGTATTCTGCGGGATCGTGGGCGGAGGGGGTGCAGGGGTCGGGGCGGGCGTTGGACTGGGCTGTGATGTCGTCAGGACGGTGGGCATCGGGGTGATGTCCGGCTCCGCCCTGTCCGCCAGTATCACTGCGTCGTCCAGAATACGGTGACTCCCACGAGGATGCTGGCAACGATCCCCGCCATCCACTTCAAGACCTCGTGCGCCATGGAACTTCATTGTCAGAGAGGGCTGAATTCTATTTCGAGGTATAATTTCGTTGTTATCTCAACATCGGCAGGATTTCGGGCGAGAAGAGGCCCGGCGGCAGTGCTGCTCACTCTTTTGCGCCATACCGCCGCACGTGCTCTCGGGCCTTCCGGTATCTCCCGTCCCGATCCTCGCGGGCGTCGATCGACGTATCCGTCTGCCCGTCGACCCGCCGGTCTGCCCCGCCGGGGCAGACCGCGATGCAGATGCCGCAGGGCGAGATACCCTTGCGGTTCAGCCCGGCGCTGCGGGCGGCGCAGGCCCGACTGTCCGTCCGGCTTGCCGGATAATCTCCGCCCTCCAGCGCATTCGCCGGGCAGAGCCGCACGCACTGCAGGCAGCGGGTGCAGAGGTCGCCCGGGAGGATCGGATCCGGCGGGATCTCCGCCGCGGTGAAGACGGACCCGAAGCGGACCCTCGGGCCGTACTGCGGCGTGAGGAGGGTGTTGTTCACCCCGAACGTCCCCAGCCCCGCGAGGTAGGCGGCATGCCGCTGCGAGAAGACCGCGACCGGGTCTTTCAGGAGTGCCTCGATGCCCGCATACCCGTCCCGGGGAACGAAGACGGAGGGATGGCCCT
>JAXDAH010000142.1:0-2618 GCA_034679905.1 Methanomicrobiales archaeon
CAGGGTCTTCTGCAGGAGGGAGGGGTCAGTGCTTGAAGTAACGCACCCCCGTGAAGATCATCGCCATGTCCAGCCGGTTCGCTGCAGCGACGACCTCTCGGTCCCGGATCGATCCTCCGGGCTGCACCAGAGCGGACGCCCCCGCTGCCGCCGCCTCCTCGAGGGTGTCGGGGAAGGGCAGGAAGGCGTCCGATCCTACAGCGCTGCCCTGCAGGCCATCCCTCGCCTTGGCGATGGCAATCCGCGCCGAATCCACCCGGCTCATCTGACCGGCACCGATCCCGATCGTCTTTCGGGCATTCGCAAAGACGATCGCGTTGGAGCGCGTGTGCTTGCACACCCTCCACGCCAGCCGCATGGCTGCCAGCTCCTCCGCACCCGGGTCCCGCTCCGTCACGACCGTCCAGTGCTCACGGTAGGGCGGCGTCCGCTGCACCAGGATACCCCCGTCGATGCTGCGGATCGACTCCTCGTCCTGGAGCGGCTCCTGCAGGACGATGGCCCGCAGGTTCTCTTTCTTCCGCAGAACCGTCGATGCGTCCTCGGTGAACGCGGGGGCGACCACCACCTCCACGAATGTCTTCGTGATCTCCTCTGCCACCTCCCTATTCACGGGGCGGTTGAGGGCCACGACCGATCCATAGGCGGAGCTCGGGTCCACCTCGCGGGCGTCGACATAGGCGGAGAGGAGATCGTCTCCTATCGCCACGCCGCAGGGATTGTTGTGCTTGACGAGCACAGCACAGGGATCCATGAACTCGTTCAGAAGAGAGACGGCGGAGCTGGCGTCCAGGTAGTTGTTGTAGGACATCTGCCGCCCCTGGAAGGGTTCTGCTCCGGCGATGCCCCGCTCCCCGTACACTGCTCCCAGCTGGTGGGGGTTCTCGCCGTATCGCAGCGCCCGGCCGTTCCGGAGCTGGAGGGTGTAGATCGGGGGGAACGTCTCTCCCAGCCCCTGGAGAAGGTTGCTGATTGCTGCATCGTAGGCGGCAGTCCTGGCAAACGCCTTCTTTGCCAGGTACAACCGCTGCTCCAGAGAGAATCCTCCCCGATCGACCGCCTCTTTTACCATGCCGTAGTCCGCCGGATCGACGACCACCGCAACGTAACGGTAGTTCTTGGCTCCCGCCCGCACCATCGCTGGGCCTCCGACGTCGATATACTCGACGAGCTCCTCCAGGGGCAGGCCCGATCCAGCCTTCTCCTCGAACGGGTACAGGTTCACCACCAGCAGATCGATGTACTGGAACCCGAGCGCGGCGGCCGTGTGATCGTCTATCCCCGGTCGCCCGAGGAGCCCTCCGTGGATCCGGGGATGGAGGGTCTTCACCCGCCCGTCCAAAATCTCGGGGGATCCCGTGTACTCCGACACCTCCCGGTACGGCACACCGCCCTCTGCCAGCGTCCTTCCCGTGCCTCCCGAACTCAGCAGGGAGTAGCCGTTTGCGACAAGCGCCCTTGCCAGATCGACAATCCCGCTCTTATCCCAGACCGACAGCAGTGCCCATCTCATACCAACGCATTCGGCTCCCTACGATAAAATACCGATGCTCCGAGTGTCCGGAACTGCTCTCCGAATCCGGGATCGCGATCGCCAGCACCGCGAAAGGGCGGACGGAGATATCAGGGGCGCTTCTCTGCCGATGCAGATGCGGCATCTCCCTCCGTCCCCCCGCCCCTGCGATGCGCCGTGCGGGAGCATGCCAGCGATGTTGCGGCGGGTGCGCCGCTGGTGTCCCGGCACGATGCGCCGGATACGGCGCAGGATCCGCATCCGCGTCGGCAAGACGGGATGTCCTGAAATATTGGACAGAATCCAAAACAAACAGCAAACAAGAGATATTTATAGCCGCTTTTACATAAGAAATATATAGAACTACATTACAATAGTTATTGAGATCCGGAGTGTAGCATGCAGGATCAGTCGACAGAAGGGGGAAATGCCAAGACTTCACAGGGTGTTGCGGAAGGCGATACCGATCGGCAGTTCGCCCTGGAGGAGGAGCGGAAGCGGTGTGCCGAACTTCAGGACCGGTACATCCGCCTGGCGGCGGATTTTGACAACTACCGCAAGAAATTTGAGAGGGAGAGGGAGGCCATCGTCTCCCTCGCGAACCAGAATCTGATCGCCGAACTCCTTGTGATTGTCGACGATTTTGAGAGGGCTCTCGCTTCGATCGAGAACGTGGAGAACCGGGAAGGGCTCGAGATGCTCCAGAAGAACTTCGTCAAGATTCTGGAGTCCCACGGCCTCCAGGCCATCGAATGCCTCGGCAGGAAGTTCGATCCCAACTTTCACGACGCCCTCCTGCAAGAGCCGAGCGACCGTGAGAGTGGAACCGTGCTTGAGGAGTATCAGCGAGGCTACATGCTCCGATCCAGGGTGATTCGCCCGTCAAAAGTCAAGATTGCAGAAGAGATCAGGGATAGGGAAGGTGAACGCCATGAGTAAAGAGAAGATTATTGGAATCGACCTCGGGACCTCGAACAGCCAGGCGGCAGTGATGCTGGGCGGCAAGCCCACGATCATCCCCTCGGCAGAGGGCGCGACCGTTGCAGGAAAGATGTTCCCCTCCGTAGTGGCCATTGCAAAAGACGGCCAGCTGCTGGTGGGAGAG
>JAXDAH010000143.1:0-12053 GCA_034679905.1 Methanomicrobiales archaeon
GGTAGCCAGCGTCGAGAAGTATGTTCCGGGCGATGGTTCGGCTCCTGGCCGCTGGCTCCACCTGGTCTCCCAGCCGGTCAGGGACCGATCCGGACAGGTTGTCCAGACGCTGGAATCCTTCACGGAGATCACCCGGCAGAAGCAGATGGTGGAAGCCCTGCAGGAGAGCGAAGAGCGGTACAGAACCCTGATCGAACTCGCGCCGGAGCCGATCGCCGTCCACCAGCAGGGCAGAATCGTCTATGTCAATCCTGCCTGCGTCGCCATGGTAGGTGCCCCTTCTCCCCGGGAACTCATCGAAAAACCGATTCTGCAGTTCGTCCATCCGGACGACCACGATATCGTTCGGGAGCGGGTACGTCGGATGATGACCAGCGGCGAGACGGTCCCCTATCGGGAGGAACGGTTCCTGACTCTGGACGGTCAGGTGATCTACGTCGGGGTTGTAGCCACCCCCATCACCTACGAGAACGGTCCCGCCGTGATGGTGCTCTTCCAGGATATCACCAAGCGCAAAAAAGCAGAGGCGGCATTGCGGGAGAAGGCAGCCGATCTCGAGAGGGCGCAGCGCATCGCGCATATCGGCAGCTGGAGATGGGATCTCGAAACGGGCAGGGTATCGGGTTCGGATGAATTCTTCAGGATTCTGGGCCATCCTGTCGAATCCGTGACCCTGGACGGAGCAGCATCCTTCGTTCATCCAGAGGATGCCGGAAGGTTTCGGGAAGCCCTCGAGACTGCGCTCGCGCACGATGTTCCCGTGAACGTCGATTTTCGCACTCACCGCCATGATGGGCGGACCGTCTACCTCCATGCCGAAGGGATCGTAGGTCGCGATGCGGCCGGAACGCCTGGGGACCTGTACGGCATAGTCCAGGATATCACGGAACGCAAGCAGGCCGAAGACGCGTTGTCCGAGAGCGAAGAGAAGTTCCGGATGCTTATCCAGAGTTCCCGGGACGGCATCATCCTGAACGACGACGATGGGGCGATCCTGGAGTGGAATCCCGGCATGGAGCGGATCACGGGCATCCCGAAAGAGGACGTGGCCGGCCAGACGCTTCTGCAGGCGGCGTCCCGCCTGCTCGTCGATGGCGAAAGGATGGAGGACATCGAGCAGCAGCTGCTGGCCAAAATTGCCGAACTGAATCCGTCCGGACCCGAGCCTTCCGGAATTCCGTACATCGAAGTGACCATTCGGCACCCCGATGGTTCTCCACGGTATCTCCAGGCGCAGAGCTTCCGGTTCACGAGCCGGGGCAGAGTGCTCTACGGAGCTGTGATTCGGGACGTCACCGAACGCAGGACGGCCGAGCTAACATTGCAGGAGTACGCCGAGCGCCTGAAACGGAGCAACGAGGACCTGGAGCGGTTCGCGTATATCTCCAGCCACGACCTCCAGGAGCCGCTGCGGACCATGGTGACGTTCTCCCAGCTCCTGGAGCGCAAGTACGGGGGAAAACTCGATTCGGATGCCGACGACTACATCCAGTATATCGTGAGCGCCGGAAGACGGATGCAATGCCTCATTCACGATCTGCTGGAATTCTCTCGGGTCAATACCAAGGGAAGTACCTTCCGGGCGACCGATGCCACGGCCGTGCTGGAGGAGGCCCTGGCCACCCTGCGTCCCCAGGCGCGGGCGGACGGCGTGACCATCACCGTCGAGCTGCTCCCCAGCGTGATGGCCGATCCGGGGCAGCTCCGCCAGGTCTTCCAGAATCTGATCGGCAATGCGATGAAGTTCAGAAGAGCGGGCGTCCCGCCTGAGATTCATGTATATGCCAGAGAGCAGGATGGCATGGTCCGGTTCTCGGTGGCGGACAACGGGATCGGGATCGAGCCCCAGTACTTCGGGAAGATCTTCGTCGTCTTCCAGCGGCTCCACGGGCTGGGCACCTACGAGGGGACCGGGATCGGGCTGCCCCTGGTGAAACGGATCGTGGAGCGGCACGGGGGGCGCATCTGGGTCGAGTCGGAGCCGGGGGAGGGATCGACCTTCCACTTCACCGTACCGGCCGTACAGGGGAGTTGACGGTCCCGCACGCCGCCTCCGGACGTCCCGGCGAGGCACGCAGCGGTGCAGAGCGGCAGGGGATACACAGGCATACGGCTGGCAGTAGACGAATCCCCCCTTCGCCTCCACCGGAAGAGATATTGCCAGACAGATCCCCTTTCGCCGGCGATGGCAGCCCGGGACAGGACCACGCAGACCCTTGGCTTCACCAAGGAGCGGGTGGAGGCGCTCACCGATGGCATCTATGGATTTGCGATGACCCTGCTGGTGATCGGTGTCGGGATACCATCGGCAGGACCGGCGGTGGCGGAGGATACCCTCGTCGTCGATATCATCGCTGCGGAGCTCCCCGACTTCATTCACTACGTGACCGCATTCCTGATACTCGCCGGGTTCTGGTTGAGCCACCACATCCAGTACACCGAGATCCGTGCCATCGACCGAACCCTCATCTGGATGAACATCCTCTCTCTCCTCTTCGTCGCGCTGGTCCCCTTCTCCACCACCCTGGCCGGGGATTTCCCCGACAGTTCCACGGCGGCGATCGTGCTCGAGACGAACCTGCTGATCATCGGCCTGGTATCCTTCTGGCAGTGGAGGTATGCAACCCGCGGTCATCGCTTCGCTGACCCCGATCTGGATCCCGGAATAATTCGGATAGGGCTGCAGAAGACCCTGGTCGTGCCCGCCATCTCGGCCGTTGCCATCGTCCTGGCGCTCCTGGGCATCCCCTGGAGCATCCTGATCTATATCGCAATACCCTTCGTGATGGCGTCCTTTCCTTCGTGACACCAGAAGATCTGAACCCGCCGGGATGGCGGGGATGCCCCTCCTCCAGGATACGCAGCGGCGGCTTCGGGGGGGGAGGGAGCGGGTGAGGGTGAGGGGGCGCGCGATGACCTGGAGAGGTGAGGAGCGCTAACCGGGAGGCGGCAGTCCGTCGATGGGGACGGACTGGTGCAGTCCCCGAAACGATGCCGGGTTCGGGGTTTATTCCGGCTACTGCTGCACGCGTGTGCATTTTCGCATCGCCGGGATCCCCGAGGAAACGGGCAGCGGGATCGCCACGAGTGCAAGGGATCGCCGGCCAGCACGGGAGGATCCGGGTCGGGTACGGGCCGGGGAAGGGTTCAGTCCTGCACTCCGCCCGGCCCGGGGGGTCGATGCGGCATGGTTGCTTCTCAGTTCCGTCAGATACCATTAAGTGCGGCCTGGCAGATGACAGGCCCGAAGATGGTTCAGACCACCACGATGCCGCCTGGCGCGGACAGATCCTGCATCACCGGCGCCCGGCAGTGCCGGGACGAGTACCCGCGGCAGTTCGCGCACCTCGTCCTCGGCGTTCTCGCCGGCGTCCTTATCCTGCGGCTCCCGCCCGCCCTGTCCATCGAGATTCTGGCCGGAGCGCTCCTGGCAGGCTTTCTCGTTATGGACACCCTGTCGGGCATGGAGAAGGAGAACTCTCGCTCCGGGCGGTTCGTCGGCACGTTCATCCGCATCGGGGAGACCTCCGGCGGCGCGAACTACACGGGGCTCTCGCTCCTCGTCGCCCTCATCCTCTTCCCGGCCCCGTCGGTCGCTGCCGCGTCTATCGCCTTCGCCATCCTCGACGCGGTCGCGACGCTTGCCGGGCTGCTGTTCGGCCGCCGGCGTCTGGCAAATGGCAAGTCCGTCGAGGGGACCCTCGCGGCCATCGCCTGCACGGCGCCCGTTCTTCTCCTCTTCCTCGCCCCGCTCGCCGCGGTCGCGGTCGCGGCCCTCGGGGCCCTGGCAGAGCTCGTGCTCCCGGTCAACGACAACCTGGTCGTGCCCCTCCTGCTCGCGCTGCTGGTGACGGCGTTCTCCTGAAGCGGTGTCGGCGGCTGCCAGGCTGAACCGGAGGATCCGATACTCCGTTCTCCGAGCGTACATAGAGGGGCTCCGGGGTGTCTGTCCCAGACCCCACGAGGGTCCAGCACCGCATCTTCACGTCCCCGAGAACCGGATTGTGCCTGAAAGAGAATGCCGGGCCGCAATGAAAGAGCTATTATAGACTCCCTGCCCAAGCTGGTTACAGGATATGGCAATCGATGCAGATGTTGATGCATACCTTAAGAAATTCAGATTCGGGGACAGAGGCGCCGTAACGGATCCTCCGGGCTCGAACGCCGCCACGATCGTTGAAGAGGTCCCCTTCAACGCCCATGCAGTCAGGCGGTATCTGAATGAATTCTGGACGTCGAGACAGCGGCAGGCATCGTCCCTCCACGAGATCTCGTACCGGGCGTGCTTCAAACCCCAATTGCCCCGATTTTTCATTCAATTGCTGACGGAGGAGAGAGACTGGGTATACGACCCGTTCAGCGGTCGAGGCACGACGGTCATCGAAGCAGGTCTCCTGAGCAGGAACGTCATCGCGAACGATGTAAATCCCCTGAGCAGGATCCTGACGAGACCGCGGTTCTTCATCCCCACCCTCCAGGAGATCGGGCGGCGCCTCTTCGAGATACCGATCCGGGAAGGCGCAGAGGCGGAGAGGGACCTGTCCATGTTCTATCATCCCGACACCGAGGCAGAGATTGTATCCCTGAGGGACTATCTCCATGAGAGAGCGCAGCAGGGCGAGGAGGACCATGTCGATCGCTGGATCCGGATGGTCGCTACGAACCGGCTGACGGGGCATTCGAGAGGATTCTTCTCCGTCTACACGCTCCCGCCAAACCAGGCGGTGTATCCGGACCGGCAGATAAAGATCAACCGGAGGCTGAACCAGACGCCGGAGTACCGCGACACGAGAGCGATCGTTCTTCGCAAGTCTGCCAGTCTGCTTCGGGGCGTGACCGACCGCGAGAGGACTGTATTGAGAGAGGTCGGGAACTCGGCGAAGTTCCTGACGGCGGATGTGCGGGAGACCCGCGAGATCCCTTCGGGATCCGTCAGTCTGATCGTCACCTCGCCGCCGTTCCTGGATATCGTCGATTATCGCCAGGACAACTGGCTGCGGTGCTGGTTCAACTCGATAGACTGCGGGGAGATCGAGAAGAAGACCACGATCTCGCGGACCGTGGACGACTGGTCGGGCGTCATGGGAGGGGCGTTCGATGAGTTTTACAGGATAACGAAGCCCGGCGGCTGGGTGGCCTTCGAGGTGGGGGAGATCCGGAGAGGCACGCTCAACCTGGACGAACACGTAGTTCCCCTGGGTTGGAACGCGGGATTCGAGTGCCGGGGCATTGTCGTCAATCGGCAGGCGTTCACGAAGACGTCCAATATCTGGGGCGTGAGCAATATGACAACGGGGACGAATACGAACCGGATCGTTCTATTCTCGAAAACTTGAGTAGACCCCGGGTTCATCGCCTGCTGCCGCGATCCCCTGCGGTGTTTCTACTCCCGATACCGCTTCCGTTTTGCGGTACACTCCTCTTTCGCTATCGCCTCGATCCTCTGCCGGACAACGGCTGTACAGGCACGTGGGGAGACGAGGTTCAGAACACCAACCCCGTATGCAGCAGGTCTGATCTCGTGAGAATCCGCTGGATCGTATCCAGCACCCTCGGCGCCAGCATCGCGACGATCGGTGCTCTATTCCAGCATCCATGAACCCCTGCGTCGGCAAACTAGAGCACCTAATCCATAAAACCCTGAACAATCCGCTCCGTCGAAATCTCCATCGAGGCTGGCGGAGGAATTTTCAGGGGAAGAGCGAGACTCCTCCCACGTTATCGTGCGATAGAGAGGTTATCCATTATCAGTATGTGCAATCCAGACGGACCTATCTCACTAATCCCCTCCCCTCACCGAGGGGAGGGGGCGGCCCGGAACGGGCTGCGGGGAGGGGAGAGTCCAGATGGGTTATCCACAGGATAGGTGTAAAAATACTCGGAGGGCTTTTCTACAGAGCGGTACAGGTATGTGGCTTATTTTCCGCGACCTGCTGAAACAATAAATCGGAGTCGGTACTAGATCTTATACTGCGCCGACAGGGACTCCATCTCCGCCCGGCTCAGCCCCGTCATATTGACCACATCCAGGCCGAATACCCATACCCGCAGATCGTAGGTCTTCGTGAGGGGACCGTCGTTCCCCCAGAGGTGGACGTGTTCTGTGACTTCAGAACCGCCCAACGCGTTTCCGCTGCTGCGGGTCTGCTTGCTGATCTCGATGCATCCACTCATCGAGACCGTCAGCAGCATGAGCAGAACCAGGAGAGCGGGAAGTCGTAACCTCTGCATGCATCCGTAGTTGCACCGATTCTCGGATTACCCTTCCGGTTTACTCCGTCGAGCAGGGATATCCTCTTAATCGCGATTCACAACCTGTTTACGCACGCTGGCAGAGGAACAGTGCGATAGAATTGTGAACGCAAAAGGCATTGTCATCGGGGGCGTCGCGGGCGGGATCCTGCTGGAGGTGCTGCAGTTGCTCTCGTCGACGGCTGCAGCAGTGGCGATGCCCTACGATGTGGTATCACTTGGCGCGATCCGGGCAGCTACCGATCCCGTCAAGATCTAGTTCTTCGTCTGGCCGATCGTCTTCGCCCTCGCCGCGGCGATCGTCTTCGATGCGGTTGCCGGAGTGCTGGATGGTTCGGATATTCGGCAGGGCATCCTGGCGGTATCCTGATCCTGCTCTATACGCTGCCGAGTCTGTTCGTCGTCTACGCGTCCATGGAGTACCCGCCGGGATTCTACCGTGCAAACCTGATCCCCGGGCTTGTCGGATTTCCGCTGCTCGGGATCCTGTATGTACAATCTCCGCGGACTTCCGGATAATCTCCTTTATTCAACCACGATCGCCGGAACGTGGGGCTCGGGATGCAGATCCCGGGAATTCGATTGGTACGCAATGGGATCGCTTCACGATCGCGTCTCTCTGCTTCGCTGCTGCTATCAGACCACGGAACCCCGAATATTTCCCTTTCACGTTTCGCCCTTCAACCCCAAGGGCAGGTACAGCAGAGACCAAGGTCTCCCTCAGCGGTTCAAGAGATCCGATCAAACATCGCCTCCAGCTGCACCAGGCAGCTGGAGATAGAGCAGGTTGAAGCGGCTTTCCCGCGAACAGGCTGGCGGCAATACAATCCCGCACTTTGTCACACCCATGCAAATGTTGCAACTACGAGGGGGGCTGATCTACCACTCCTGTATAATCCAGATGCCGATTAAATATCGACAGAATCGAAATTGTCTTTTCAGGTATTGAAACCGGCAAAGAGATATGCGGGAGTTATCTACAACAGGCTGATCGTCCAGGGATCGGGAGATGCACTATGAGAAAATGGGGATTTGATGCTATGAGCATTGCGCCCTGCGGTATGAACTGCGGTGTTTGCAGGGCGCATTTACGCCAGACCAACTCCTGTCGCGGATGCTATGACGACGAGCAGAACCTGCCGAAGAGCTGCGCGAGCTGTACAATGCGCGTTTGCGATAAGCGCACGGGCAGATTCTGTTACGAATGTACCGCGTTTCCCTGCGATCGATTGAAACGGTTGGACAGGCGATACCGAACGCGGTACGGCATGAGCGAGATTGAAAATTTAGAGTATATCCGGGATCATGGACTGGAAAAATTCATAGAGAAGGAACAGGAGCGATGGATCTCCGATGAAGGTACTCTCTGCGTACACGATAAGAGATACTATACCGTACGCGGAGGCGATCCCTCACGGTAAGCAGAAAGGAGAATGAGAGATACGGCTGCACCCGGATACACCTTCGAAACCCTCGAGAGTTAGTCCGGCCGCTCTCCGACGTTCAGAAAATGGTCGAACGGCTCAGCGAGGCAGCCAAAGAGGCGATCGCGTACGGGATGCCGGTCTTCAGGCTCGGTGGCAAAATGCCGCATTGAACATCACGGATTTTATCCCGCGGGAATCGGCGTTTTCAAGAGAGCGGGCTCCATACAAGCACGCGAAGGGGCCTATGCAGTTCCCCATCGACCACCCGGTCCCGTTCGATTCGGTGGGATAGTTCAGAATCGAAGGGCGTGCAGCAATTGAAAAATGAAGAGGGACCTGTGCCATTGACGCGCCTTTCCCGACTCGTTATGGCGTTTTTTGGCACTGAAATGGAGATCCCGACTATTCATAACCATACCGGTAGCGGGCCAGGGTTTTCGGGCCCCACAGGAATACGACGACCGCAGCGATCACGGCGAGGAAGGCACTGGCAAGGAGGGGATCGTACCGGAAACCGTAGTCGGGGACGGTGGCCATGTTGATCGTCGTATGAAAGAGGACTATGCCGAACACGCTCTTGCCGGCATTGTTGTAGATCCAGACCATGAGCACGCGGAGCAGGATCGTGGATACACTCTGCCCTATCACCCATATCGGGGGATTCGCAAGCGTATAGGGCACGATATGCCACAGGGCCCAGACTGCCCCTATCACGACGGCCGCCAGCAAGGCGCCCCATCGATCCTGCAACGGGTCGAGGGCATACCCCGTCCAGCCAAGCTCTTCACCGATTGCCGCGAAGAAGAACACGACGAAATACACGGGCATCAGAAGGACCGGAACCTGCAGGGCGGGCTGCTCCGTGAGGCTCGTCCATCCAAGGACCAGGAGCGTTACAGCGGGCATCAGGAACAGGATCGGTAGATACCAGATCTTCTGCGTAATCCGCCGATGATCGAAAGCCCTCCCCAGCAGGAGCTTCACACCGTCCCATCCCGCCTCCCGGTGGGTCAGGATCGAGGCTGCGAGCACCGGAACGATGACCATCGCCAGCGTGTAGGGAGGCACGAGCCCCAGCACGTAGCCGGGAATCGAGATCAGGATAACCAGCAGAAAGTAGGTCCATGGATATCTCTTCACTGCAGCCTTTCTCATCGGCGTCACTCTGCGCTCGCGGTCCTGGAGGTTCAGGTCTCTTCATTCCCGCATCCCTGATAAGGTTTGCACTCCTCCCGGATCGCATCGCTTGCATCGAACCGGCAATTCCGGGCTGGCGAGATTGCCTATGCATCTTTGAGGGACCCGGCTCTCGAAGATGCCGCCAACAGAAGAAGGGAGGCAATGCGTTCCAGGACTGTTTTATGGATACTCCTGGTATCTCGGTCAAAGGCCGGGATAGCCAGGTACACACGTCCCCTCATCCTCCGGGGTCGCATCCGCGGATACAGTATGGAGAGGCACCCATACGGGATCCCGCTCACGCACGCAATGCTGTCTTCCAGCATACTTCTGGAGATCCTGCCGCAGGGTAACATATATCAACGATGAAGGGCATGAGTCGCCCCGAAAGGAGGTCGAACCAGCATGGCACAGACAGAGCAGTCGGGAACGGAGACGGGCACCGCCCGAACCGAGAGCAGAGGGGGGCGGGTGCGTCCTGCCCGGGTCATCGCGGAGCCGGGGAGACAGGAGTTCGTCGTCGTCCGGGAGTTCGACGCCCCGCGGGATCTCGTCTTCCGGGCGTATACCGATCCGGAACTTTACGCGCAGTGGATCGGGCCGCGGACGCTCACCACGATGATAGAGAAGTTCGAGCCGCGGAGCGGGGGCAGCTGGCGGTACATCCAGCGGGATCCGCAGGGCAACGAGTACGGTTTCCACGGAGTGCACCACGATGTCATGCCCCCCGAGCGGATCATCGAGACCTTCGAGTACGAGGGGCTGCCGGAACCGGGGCATGTCATCTTGCAAAGAGCGGACTTCGAGGAACTCACGGAGAACCGCACGAGAGTCACGAGCAAGTCGGTCTTCCTGTCCGTGGAGGACCGCGACGGGATGCTGCAGTCCGACATGGAAGAGGGCATGAACGATTCCTTCGCCCGCCTGGACGAACTGCTGGAGAGGCTGCAGAAACCGTAATCCGGAAGAGGGATATGCGCAGCCGCTCTCTCCTCTTCGATGGTCCGATGCCGCAGAGAAGAGCTCCTGCGCTCGCAGCCAGGCGTCTCCATGGACAGTAACGCGCCCGGTATCACTACCGGGTGGGTGAACCTCAGTATCCCGGGGAGCCGAGGGATTATTTTTTTGCGTCGGAGAATTCATGGGATCGGGTATGAAGGGAAAACAGATCGCCGGAGCCCTTGTCGGCGCTTTCATAGCATCTCTTGGCCTGTTATGGCTTCTGCAGGGGACGGGAATTCTTCGGATACGTCCCATACTGTGTATCGCAAACTGTGAAGAGATAGCCGGCAGATCCCCGTTCTGGGCAGGAGCTGGATCGATTGCGTTCGTTATCGGGATTTTTGTCGTTCTCGCGAGTGTTCGGCGGGTCCGAATCTCTTGAAAACCCTGCCACACCAGACTATCCAGGTGCAGCAGTACATCCTGAATTACGGATCCTGAGGTCGCTTTACACCGCAGCTGCCGAAGATCCCTCAAATACCGAAACATTCATATCACGAGGATGCAGGTCGGTGTCGCATGACGCTATATCGCTGCGATGTCTGCAACGTGTACACCTACGATTCGGAACGGGGTGATCCTGGAACCGGCATCCCTGCCGGAACCCTCCCTGCCGGGTTCCCCGACTCCTGGAGATGCCCCTTCTGCGGTGCGACGAAGGTTCACCTGCGGCCGTTAAGGCGATAGCGATCAGCCCTCGGTCATGGGTGGCGTAGTATTGGCAGGGCAGCCTCGCTGCCGTCCCTCGAATCGAGGCGGTCTGGACCTCCGTCCGAACGTATTTCCAAATCCTTATTCCCGCAGTCGCAGAAGGATCCCTGGCTGGATGCTCGGGGATGCAACGTCATGCGGGAGAGTCAGGCCGGAGAAGGACCTTCGCTTTTCGGGGTGCCCGCGGAGAAGGGGCGGTGGGGTCTCGTCGTCGCAGGCCTGGTCATCAACCTCTGCCTCGGGACCGTCTATGCGTGGAGCGTCTTTGTAAATCCGCTCATCGATTATTTTTCCGTGCAGCTCGGCCAGACCGTCACCGCGAACGACGTGCTGATGCCCTACTCGGTGATCCTCGCCGTCTTTGCGATCACCATGGCCCTGACAGGAAGGTCCGTCGAGACACTCGGGCCGCGGACGATCACCGTCGCCGGGTGCATTCTGACCGCCCTCGGCTGGCTGCTGGCGTCGACAGCCTCCTCCATCGCCATGCTTGCCGTCATGTACGGGGTGATCGGGGGCATCGGCATCGGGATCGCCTACGGGGCGACGGTCGCCGTTGCCGCCCGCTGGTTCCCGGACCGCCGCGGGCTCGGGGTCGGGCTGACCGTGTTCGGAGTCGGGTTCTCGGCGTTCATCACCGCAAACCTCGCCGGGCAGCTCATCGCCGCATACGGCGTCATGACCGCGTTCCGCGTCTTCGGGATCGGGATCGTTCTCATCACAGTGCCCCTGGCACTCCCGCTCGCCTTCCCGCCGGAAGGATGGAGACCTGCCGGCTGGAACCCCCCGGTCCCGGGAGAGGGCGGGCACGCCAGCTGCGAGTGCAACCGGAGAGAGATGATCCGGTCCCCGGGTTTCTACGGCCTCTGGATCTGCTACTGCGTCGGGTGCATCGCGGGGCTGATGGCCGTCTCCATCGCGCAGCCGGTCGGGACCGACCTGTTGCAGATCGAGACCGCCCTTGCGACCGCCCTCGTGGGATTCTTCGCCGTCTTCAACGGCGGTGGCAGGCTGGTGTTCGGCGTTCTCACCGACCGGCTCAACCCGACAAATACCGCCAGGCTGTCGTTTCTCCTGATCGCCCTGGCTTCCCTGGCGATGTGGCTGGCGCCGGCAGTCCCGGTGTACATCGTCGCCTTCGCCGTTCTCTGGGGATGTCTCGGCGGCTGGCTCGCCATCGCGCCGACTGCCACGGCGACCTATTTCGGGACCTGCGACTATCCGCGGTGCTACGGCGTGGTCTTCCTCGCCTTCGGCGCGGGGGCGATCGCCGGCCCGCAGCTGGCCGGGTTCATCCGCACCACGACGGGGACCTACGCCGGGGTGTTTCCCTGGGTGTTCGCCCTGGCGACCGTCGGTCTTCTGACGGCATCCACCCTGATGAAGCCGCCGAACCATGAACACCCGCGGGCAGGTCGTTGACCACCGCCGGAATCGTCCCCTGCCATTCGCCCCGTTTTGTCCAGCGGGGCGAAAGGACTG
>JAXDAH010000144.1:0-4967 GCA_034679905.1 Methanomicrobiales archaeon
AGCCCCACATCACGATCAGGTCGGCGTTCAGGACGTCCTCGAACGGGTTCGTCGCCGCCCCCGACCCGAACGAGAGCGAGAGCCCCGCGACGGACGGGCCGTGGCAGATGCGGGCGCAGTTGTCCACGTTGTTGGTCTTGAACGCGACGCGGGCCCATTTCTGGAATGCGTAGCAGTCCTCGTTGATGGTACGGCACGATGTCTGGAAACCCAGGGCCTTCGGCCCGAATTGGTTCGAGACCTCTGTGAACTTTTCGACGATCAGGTCGAGGGCTTCGTCCCATGTGGCCTCCTCGAATTTGCCGCCCTTCTTGATCAGCGGCTTGGTGAGCCGGTCGGGGCTCTGGACGAACTCCCAGCAGGTCGCTCCTTTCGGACAGAGCTTGCCTTCGTTCACCGGCGATCGGCGGTAGGGCTCCACCCCGACCAGCCTGTCGTTGCTCACCACGAGGTTGAGGGCGCACCCGACGCCGCAGTACGGACAGGTCGTCGGGACGAATTTCAAAGACGGTAGTTGCTCGTTCATTCTATAACTCCGCATGCATTTCGTCGATGTTCCCAGGTCGTCCGCTGGAAATGACAGAGGTACTTCGATTATATCCTATATAAACCATGAATAAATGTATTTAATCATACCATCTAGTAAATTGAAAATAGTTAACTCCTGCCATTCTCCAGCTCAAGAACGATAGCGGCACATCGGATACGTCATCCTCGCAGCATCGGTCATGCTCTATCTCCCCGGTGCACCAGAGGTCTGCCGGATGTAGTTTAGGTATTTCAGTTACAATAGAAAGAAAGTTAAGCGCTCTATACCTTATAATGAGTATGCCGGCTCGGGAAGCAGAGCAATGGGTCACCCGCCTGAACGGGATGATGAACGGTGCAGGACTTTCTCCCCAGCTCCAGGATCATTTTCAAAAGTGCGTCGACTTCCACACCTATCCGGCCCCGGGGCTGATCATCGGTGTTTTCATGGTGGACTACGCACGGGAGCTTCTCGAGGCGGAGATCGGAGAGAAACTCTACGCCGTGAGCGAGACGGTCAAATGTGCCCCCGATCCCCTCCAGGTGATCACGCACTGTACGGTCGGCAACCATCGCCTCCGCATCATTCCGATCGGACGGTTCGCGATTACCCTGAACAGAGCGTCGGATACACCGGAGACCGAGGGGGCGCGGGTGTTCGTCGATCCGGTAAAACTGGAGGCGTTCCCGCTGATCAACCGCTGGTTCAACAACGATCCCGCGTTCGATCCGAGAACGGATGCCCTTCCGCTCATCGGAGAGATCTTCACCGCCGGCAGGAAGATCCTGTCTGCCGAACGGGTGATGGTGAAGGTGCAGCCCAAACAGAAGTGGCAGCAGGGCAGATGCAGCCGCTGCGGGGAGATGGTCCCCTCCGATCTCCTCGTTGCGGGCGTCTGTGGCGGGTGCAGCCCGGCATCCTACTATGAGAAGCGTTGATGGGATAACCCGACATAGACTCTGCGATGATCTCCGGAGAGTATGTCCTGCATCCCGTGGGCATCGTCCACTCCCCCGTATCGACACGGAGAGAGATGCCCGTCCAGGGCGTCTCGGGTATGGTGGAGGTCTTCCCCGAGTATGCAGCGGCGCTGGAGGGAATTGACAGATATTCGCACCTCATCCTCCTCTGCTGGCTGCATCTCGCCGATAGAGGAGTGCTGCGCGCGTCTCCCCGAAAGCTCACGAGCGGTCTGCCCGAGAAGGGTGTCTTCTCGATCCGATCGCCGGTGCGGCCCAATCCGATCTCCGTCACCGTGGTGAGGCTGACCCATGTGCAGGATGAGCGTTTCCTGCATATCTGTCATCTCGACAGCATCGACGGAACGCCCGTCATCGATATCAAACCCTACCAGATCGGCTGGGATTGTGTCTTTTCGGCATACCGGGGCGATCGTTCCGACAGGATTCTGCAGATGGAGCCGAAAGCGTACCAGGATAGCCTGGTGCGTGAAGCGGTGAATTATCACGGAGAATGCTGCCGCGGCGTGGCCGTCGCGGTGAAGATGGCGGAACGGGCCACGCAGCTGCTCGGGGGCGATCTGCGAAGACTCTCTATTCATTGCACGCTGGGAGACGATCCCTGTATCAATGATGCACTCGTCGGTATCACCGGGGCGCGTATGGGAAACCGGCGGCTCCACTGCCCTCCGATACATGCGGCAACCGGGGGGAGGAGGGATGTCTATGTTCTATCGAGCCCGGATACCGTCCTGGAATTTCGATCGCTTCCCACCACGTATGGTTTCAAGGAGACCCTCGAATGTGATGAGCGGCTGCTCTTCACCGTATCCCGGATAAAAGAATAGAAGCTGGAATTACGCCGAATCCCGGGATGCCGACGGGATGTGGATGCGCGTCGGGCAGGTGTAGATGCTCACCCTCGGCGGCCTGGCGAACCCCGCGAGAGTCATGTTCATCCGCTCCGCGAACTCGATACCCGACACAAAGGGCGCATTGTTGCTCACCAGAATCGAGATACCGGCCCTGTATGCCTTGGCCACGATATCGGCGGGCATCCTTCCCGTGCAGACCATGAAGCACCGCTCGAGATTGCACTCTCCCATGAGCGCTTTTCCAACCGCTTTATCGATGGAGTTGTGCCGACCAATATCTTCGGCCGCCGATAGAACCCCACCCTCTTCGTCCAGGAGTACGGTGCAGTGTGTGCCGCCGGTATTTTTCCAGATGGGGGATGCCTGGTGGACACGCCGGGTACCCTCGAAGAGGGTGTCCAGGTCGATCTTGATGCCGCGACCGAGCGGCGCCCCACGGCATTCGCTGCTCAACCGCAGACCCATCCCGGAGCTGCGGATCTCAGCCTGTGCCCGAATGACTTCTTTGTTGATCTCGGATGCCGACACCCAGATGAAGGGATAATCAATACTTATCGATTCTATCGCCTCGAATGATGGCACGATCCCTTCGCAGACGAGGTGTCCGACCGTCAACGCCTCGATATCGTCCGGCGTTGCCTTGAGGTGGATGGCGGGGACGGAATCGACCATGATGCTGATACAGTCCTCGACACAGACCTTGGCGAATGCCGACCTGGCACCGTACTCGTCCACGGCAATAATCGGACACGATTTTACAGTATCTCTCAACTTTCCACCTAATGTATGAGACATATCAACGCTTACCTCCTCGTCAGGGTGGTATCGCCCGAGGAGATCACTGAACGATTGCAGCTGTAAACCCCGCTCGGAAGCAGTCGACGGGGCATTGTGGCGGGGGTAAGAGATCCTTTCTTATTCCCGTCACAGCGACTCACGGATGCACCTGGGACAGACTCTGGAAAAATTTTTAATTCTGGTAGGGTGCCTTTCCCAGCTTTGGCTCGAAAGCGGCGTCCGATTCCGTGCGGACTGCATGACTGAAGAGCGCAAGCGGGATTTCCGCTGGACAGAGCTCCTCGCACTGGCCGCAGTTGACGCAGCTGTCCGAGATGTGGGCGAATCTGCGCAGGTGGAACATCGGATCTGCGGGAATTACTCCCCTTCGGATCATGATCGAGTCCTTCTTGAGCATATCCGCAGAGGGGTTGCATACCGGGCAGTTGTCGATGCAGGAGTAGCACTTGATGCAGCGGCCGGTCTCCTCCTCGATAGTCTTCCACAGGGTGGGCGCCAGCGCTCCGAAGTCCTTCTTCCGCCACTTCTGCCCCAGTTTCAGCATGGCATTCTCGGTCTTGCCGCGGATCTCGATCCCCTTCGGATCCGCCGGGCTCGTTGCGATCGCCCTGGCAGCCTCGGCCTTCGAGAGCAGGGCCGCACCCTTATCGCTGCAGACCTCTACGAACGTCGCCTTGCCGGCCTTGTCGCCGATCACACCCCAGTTGCCGCAGGCGAGGTCCGCCTGCCGGGGTATCTTGTAGAGGCAGCGGCGGCAGTTGCTGCGGCGCCCGTAGCCCTCGTCTTCGAGGTCATCCATCTTGATGCCCTTGTGCTGACCGTCTTTCGTCTGGATGATGAACTGTCCCTTGTCGATCTCCTCCTTGACGACATCGTTGGGATGGACGCCATACTTGTCGGCGATCATCTTCCGCGCCGTGACCGGGCTGACCGACCCACCGCAGTTGACGCCGATCAGCAGGACGTTGTCCAGGTTGATCTGGCCGCGCTTGGCCATTTCCAGGATGCCCATTAAGTCGCAGCCCTTGACCGCGACCCCGATCTTTTTGCCGTTGGCTGCTGCCATGCGGTCTTTCAGGACTTTTGATTGCAGTACCGTCCCGCAGTGCAGGGAGCCAGCGACTCCCGCGATCTTCTTCGGGTCGGTGACGATCGTCGGGACGGCGTCGTAGAGGTCGTAGCCCTTCTTCACCGCGAGAACCTCGTCGACGAGCTTGTTCTCGAGCGCGAACTTCAGGAGCCCGGTCACCGCGCCGCCGCACTCCGCCTTCTTGGCGAGGTCGGCGTCGGTGGTCCAGGCGTAGAGCAGATCTCCCTTCTTCGCCATTCAGCTCACCCCCTGAATCTTCTCGACGGCGACCGCACAGTGCTTCAGCTCCGGCATCTTGGACATCGGGTCGAGCGCCGTGTTGGTCAGTGCGTTGGCGCCCTGGGGGAAGTGCATCGCCATGAACAGGACACCGGGCGCCACTTCGTCGGTGACGCGGGCGATGGGCGTGCTTTCGCCCCGGCGGCTGCGCACCTTGATCTTCTCCCCGTTGGCGATGTTCAGTTTCTTGGCATCCAGGGTATTGATCTGGATATACCCCTCCGGGACCTCATAGTGCGGGATCGACGTCCGGTCTGTCTGAGTTCTCGTGTGGTAGTGGAAGATGAGCCGACCCGTCATGAGGGTGAACGGATACTCCGCATCGGCAACCTCGGCCGGCGGGCGGTACTCGATCCCGAAGAACGTGCCCAGACCGTCGGCGGCGGCGAACTTCTCCCGGTGCAGGATGGGCGTGCCCGGGTGGTCTTCCGTCGGGC
>JAXDAH010000145.1:0-10880 GCA_034679905.1 Methanomicrobiales archaeon
CCGAAGCTGATCCTGTCCGCCTCCTGCGGGATAGAGGTAAACCGCCGCATCCCCTATAAACCCCTGCTCGATCAGGCCATAACGCTGGCTGCAGCCAAACCCGAACGCTGCGTCATACTGCAGCGCCCCGAGGCTTCGGCTCCCCTGGTCGACGGGCGCGATATAGAGTGGGATGCGTTCGTGGACGCGGAGCCGACCGGGTGCGTTCCAGTATCCGCAACAGACCCCCTTTACATTCTCTACACCTCCGGCACGACGGGCATCCCCAAGGGGGTGGTCCGGGACAATGGCGGTCACCTCGTCGCCCTCAAGTGGAGCATGAAGAATATCTATGGCGTCCATCCCGGGGAGATCTACTGGGCCGCCTCCGACATCGGATGGGTCGTGGGGCACTCCTATATCGTCTACGGTCCGCTCTCGTACGGCTGCACCACCATCCTGTACGAGGGCAAATCCGTAGGAACTCCCGATCCCGGCGCCTTCTGGAGGGTGATCTCCCAGCATAAGGTCGCCGCGCTCTTCACGGCTCCAACAGCCTTTCGAGCGATACGGCGGGAGGATCCCACGGGAGAGTACATGCAGAAGTACAATCTATCCACGCTTCGAACTCTGTTCCTGGCCGGCGAACGGTGCGATCCCGACACTCTCCGCTGGGCAGAAGAGCACCTTTCTGTTCCGGTGATTGACCACTGGTGGCAGACGGAGACGGGCTGGGCAATCGGGGCAAACCCGGCGGGCGTGGAACTGCTCCCCATCAAACCGGGCTCCTGCACCCGGCCCATGCCGGGGTTCGATGTCCATATCCTGGACGATTCTGGCAACGATCTGGATGGAAGCGGTACCGGCAACGTGGTTATCCGCCTGCCACTTCCTCCTGGTTGCCTGAAGACGCTCTGGAACAACGACGCGGACTACGTAAAGACCTACTGCTCCCGATACCCGGGATACTACCTGACCTCCGATGCAGGGTATATTGATGCGGACGGATATCTCTGGATTATGGGGCGGACGGACGACATCATCAACACGGCTGGCCACCGCCTATCCACGGGCGCCATGGAAGAGGTGCTCGCATCGCACCCCGATATTGCCGAGTGCGCCGTCACCGGGGTATCTGATGCGGTCAAGGGAGAGATCCCCCTGGCGCTCGTCGTTCTTAAGGCAGATGTGCAACGGGATCCTGCGACTATCACGCGAGAACTCATCCTGCTTGTCCGCGAGAGGATCGGCCCCATCGCTTCTCTGAAATCCGCCGCCATCGTCAGGAGACTGCCCAAGACCCGATCGGGGAAGATACTGCGGGGAACCATCAAGAAGATCGCCGATGGCGTAGCGTACCAGATCCCCGCAACCATCGACGATCCTGCGATTCTGGACGAGATCAAAGAGATCCTCGCGGCACTGGGATATCCTCGCGCCAGGCCGTGACTTCCCTCCTGCCGGATCGTCCGAAGCTTTAATGCGGATGCATACCCTGGAACGTGCGGTTGCTATGGCGCAGTCAGCACACGTGCGGGAAGAGGAGGCGCAGATCATCGGCGAGATGCTCGGCATCCCGTGGGACCGGATCGATATCGACCGGTTCAGAAGGGGCATGGAGGTGGAGCTGGAGCGCCTCCCGAGAGATCAATCGCAGGATGCCACCAGCGACGAGCTACTGCGGAGCGGCAGGGCAGCCTACGAACACCTGCAGGAGTCGAGGGACTACTACGGGCCGTAGGGAGTGGGCAGATCCCTGGACGGAACCGCAGGTCGATATCGAGAAGGATGCTCCCATCCCTTCGCGCCCTATGATGGAGTATCGGGTGATAATAGAATGGGGACTGCCAACCACCTCCCGAGACATCTGCGCGACGCCGTCGATCGCGGGAGAGATCATCAATTTTCCGCATCTCTCCTGGAGAGCCTGTCAGACGTGCGGCAGTTCGGCCGGGCGCACGCAGGCTCCGTCTGCGGGGGCGGTGACGGGCATACCTTCGGGGAGAGCAGTCGGGGATCGCGCAGGAGCTGCCGGATAGCCTTTCGATTCTGGTGCGTGCAGCGGTATCCGTCTTCGACAAACCAGCGCCCCTCCTGGCCGATATAGTCCGCGAGAGAGAGCCCCCCCAGGGCATTGCAGTGAAACTGCCCGATGAACTCTTTCTTGGGGGCATCGTGCAGCTCGGCATAGTGCAGGGTCTCGTTGCGGCCGAAGTATATCCCCGACTTCATGCCGTGGCCAAAGATCCAGAGGGTTGCAACATCGGGATTCCGAATCACCCTGCCCGCTTCTTCAGGCGTGTAACAGTTGTACACGTTGAATGGAGTATCGTGCTTCAGGAAGTGTTCGATGAGGATGTCCACGCCGCAGGCGTATATCTTCTCGTCTGTCGCCTGGAGAAACGGTATTCGCTTCTGGTGGCAGATCATGATACCGGCGTGCCTGCCGTTCATGGACGTTCGCGTATGCGATCGTGCCAGACGACTGGCTTTATTGTTATATCGGAGAAGATCGATGCTGCTCCAGCAGAGCAAGTTTAGGGGTCCGCAGTCCCAGATCATCCTGGGTATTTTGAAATAAATCCATGTTATACCTAAAAAGAAGAAAACAACCAGTTTGAATTCAAAATAACCCATTCAGATAAACTGTGTGCATACCCGCCTTAATGATTACCATTTTGCGATATAGCGGCATTATGTGAATATCCAGAAATCTGTATTGTCTTGTTTGAAAACGTCCTTTTTCGTCATCTCAATTCAGGTATTCCCGGAGGATCCGCACAACAATCCTGCTGCAAAAAGCGTTCATGAATTCGGGCGAGACGTAGTCTACTGCAGATCTACTTTTTAAAAAATTCAGTGCCCTCTTTGGTTTATGCTGACCGCTGCGATCTCGTCGCGGTAGACGTGGTCTGGTGGGATCCCGCGACAGGAGAGTATGGAGGGGCACTGCCACCAGGGTTTACCGTACGTCTCGGACGGATATTCCGATGCCCTGGCGAGGAGGATCGCTCTCGGTTCTGCTTTTCATGCTGACAAATTCATGGGTGACAGTGAGGGAGACCTAGCCGGCATGACAGTCGGGCATCCGTGCTGTGACCTGTCCTGCGATCACAAGCGCCCCTTCAGTACACACGGATCTGCGCATTCAGGAAGTTATGGTGCCGCCTGCAATCCGTCGAGCGGGCCTCGCACCCGTTCCCATGCCGAGACGAGGCCAAAGCAGCCAGTGAGCATCATATCGCCGTACGGAGCCGCCTGGTATGCAGCGGGCAGCAGCCGCTTTCGGTTCGGGCCGGTGACAGCGATGAAATCGGACTCGAGCGGCTTGCGAATCGCCACGCCATGCCCGCCCTCGTCGAAGATCGCCTCGTTCTTCAGCGTCCCCCCCTGCAACTCATGGATGAACCGCATCAGGCTTGAACGATCCAGGGCGGCCGTATGGTGCTCGAAGAGCCCGTGCACCTCCTCCCCTTTCATGGTGAAGCAGAGCGTATGGCCGTTGCCTGCGTTCACGAGAGTCAGACCCTCCTCTGCGTGATCCCCGACAACGGGATCGCACAGGGCGCCCATCAGGGCAGCCGGGCCGGTATCGATCACCAGAGCGCCTGCCGCCTGCGCCCGCACTGATTGCATCCGGGTCATCTCCGGCAGGGGAGGATCGTGGACGAGAGAGAAGAGATTCCAGTCGCCCGCATCCAGGGACCGCAGGAACATCTCGAACCGGAAGATGCGGTTGCTGCGGTCTGGACTATACCCGTGATCCTGGACGGCAAACGCCTGGTGCTCCGGATAGCGGATACCGAATGTCTCGAACGTCGCTCGCAGTTCCGGCTCCATGAAATCCGCCGTATGGATGGCGACAGCGTTGGTAGGGGGGTGATCCACCACCTGGATACCCATCTCCCGAACCCGAGCGGGATTGTCGTGTATGGTCCGCGCTGCCGCCTCCGTGGCATACACCTTCAGCCCCGCACGCAGGTGCCGGGCAATCGCCGCGACGCTGGAACCCCCGCCCATGCAGTGTCCGTGGAGGAAGATGTCCTCTCCGTTTTCCATCGCCTCCTGAATTCGTGCCGCCACGATCGCCGTCGGCGCCGGCAGCACCAGCTGGACGGCATTCTCTATTGCCCTCCCGGGCTCGTATACTAAAATATCCTGGGTTCCTTTCCCCACATCGATCGCCAGGAGGCTCATGCCCGAATCCTCTTGTCCACGATGCTCCAGGTTGCATCGACCCCCTTTCCCGGGCCGTGCTCGTGGAACCGCTTAAGACAGACGGTGAGATCCCTCGTGAACGCAAAATAACCGATCTGGGTGGTGCGGCAGAGGTTCATCGCCATGTCCATCAATCCGCGCGGATCCGGCCGCGCCTCCCCGAGCCAGATGTGGAAGATATTGCCGCCATCGATGATGGGGAAGAAGACGTGCTCGATCTCCATCCGCTTGGTGAGCGGGATCGGGGCATTCGGCGCCACATGCGTGCCGTTTGTATAGTAGATGGGGAGATCCCGGGTGGTGCCGAGCCTCTTCAATGCGGTCTCGATGTCCCCCTTGATCACTCGGACTGCATGATCCCGATAATCCTTGTCGAGCAGGTCAGCTACAGCGAACCGCTGACCGGTCGTCTCCGCCGGTGTGCGCGCGAGCGCAATCTCCATGCCGTGCCGCTCCGAGAGCTCCCGTGCATACAGTTCCATCTCGGTCATCGCCCGAATCGCGAGAGAGAACGCCGCTCTGGATTCGTGCAGCTGCTCCCCCAGATGGTGCTGGACCATCTCGTTCACGCCCACCACCCCGATGGTATAGACAAGCCCCTCCAGATCGACGGCAACCGCTCCCCGCTCTCCGGTGTTGGGATCCTTCGGACGCTGCATGGCAAAGGGCATTCGTCCCTTGGCGGCGATGAGCGCAAGCCACCGGCGCTTGATCCTGAACACCTCGACAGCGATGTCCATCAGCGAGCGGAGTTCTGCGAACAGGCGTTCATCGTCGCCCTCGGCATTATATGCCGCCCGGGGACAGTTGATGGAGACTACCTGCCAGGAGCCCATGGAGAAGTGCTTTCCCTCCAGGAACTCCAGCTTGTCGTTAAACTCGTCATCCTCGTTTGCCAGGGCGGAGAACTGATACGCGCAGCACTGGTAGCAGGATATGCCCTGGCCGGCGCCCCGATATGCCGGCATCTGGTTGTCATAGTAGGGTGTGCCGAACTTGGACGCAAGGTCGAACGTCATGAGGTAGAGGTCGCGGTAACTGGGGAGGTCCGGATGAGCGCGGTTGAACTCCTCGTCCTCGTGCATGAAGTCCGGCTCGATGCTGATCTCGGGTTTTGGGAAACTGAAGGGCTTTCCCCAGTAATCCCCCTCCAGCATCACCTCCATCAGTGCCCTGAAGAGGAGGCGGACCTCGCGCTCGAAATCCCCATAGGTCCTTCGGGGCGCTGCGGTGCCATTCCAGACCTTCCCCTTGTATACGCAGGGCCGTTCCCTCCAGAGCCTGGGGACACCCGGGGTCAGCTGCACGGACGAGAATACGAGCTGGCCGCCGCGGGCGACCATCATCTGTGTCATCTCGTAGACGAACATCTGCATCAGCTGCCGTATCTCGTCGTAGGCCATGCCCTCGAAGTACGGTGCGAGGAAGGTCAAGAAATTATAGTAGCCCTGCCCGCCGGCGAAGTTGGTCTGCGCGCTCCCGAGGGCTTTTACTGCATGGAGCACTGCAACCTCCGCTCGTTTGGCCGGGCCGGCCACCGACGCCTTGGTGCCGTTCCCATCCGGCATCAAACCGTAGTAGAAGAAGTAGCGGAGATCCCAGTCCTGGCAGAAGGGTCGTGTGCCGAAGTATTCCAGATCGTGGATGTGCAGATTCCCGGAGAGGTGATGGTCCGCAAGATTGGGGGGGAGCTGTAGCAGGTACTGCTCCTTGCTGATCTTGTCCGCCTTCTTCTTGTGGGACGTCTCAGCGTTATCCTGAAGATTGGCGTTGTCTTTGGCTTCGAATCCCTTGCCCACGTCGATAAGGTGGGCATCGTACACCGGGGTGCCCACCCGCGTGGACACGTTCCTGTACTGCGGAAACCCGGCCTCGAGAAGAGTCGTGTTCACAATCTCCCGAATGAGTGCTCCGCTCAGCGATTTGAGGCCCATCTTCAGGATCTGCTGCTCCACCCGTCTCGCAATATCCTGCGCCACCTCCTCGTTTGCCGCCGTATGCCCGTAGAAGATCTCCACGAGCTTGGTCTCTTCGAGAAGCTGCTGAACGATCTTCTCCCGGTCCCATTCCAGGATGTGCCCGTCGGATGTCCGGACTCTGGGAAGAGGGGGGGCAAAATCTCCATCGAGCGTGGTCTGCCGGGTGGATAGCGGCTGCGGAAGCGGCGCAGGCTGCTTTGTCTGCCGGGCCACTCTCACTCACCTGAGACCAGCTCTTGTATCCTCTCCTCCCAGACCCGACCCGACCTGAAGAGTTCTTCAGAGGTGAGGAATGTCTCTCCCCTGCGGAGGACCGGCGCCTCTCGCACGAACACCCCATGAAGACGGAGCTCTGCAAGAGGTTCCCGGCTGGACATGTCCTTCACAATGAAGGGTATGTCCCTGCTCTTCAGGTAGTCCTTCAACGTCTCACAGTTGGGGCAGAACTCTAAAGAATATACTGTCAACTGCGGCGCAGCAGATGGGGAGACAGGAATTGCGTGCTGTAGCGTTCCATTCGTGCCTTTTGCCTCTTTTGTCTTCTCGCCCATAACCTTCGACACCTCTCCGGATTCTCCGTTGATCGCGTACTGCTCTATTAGATCTACCAGAATGTTAAGTTAAGGGTTCTGATTCCGGCTACTCTGGGAGCGCCTATCATTTTCTCCCGAAGGTACGAGGCGGCAGGACCGCAGAGCCGCGGAAATTGCCTGGCCGTGCGTCCTTGTGGTCCTGTTTCGTCCCCGGTTGGTATCTGCGTCGTATGCGAGCGTGTACCGCTGTCACGACCTGCTGTCGGACGGGCAGATATCTGCAGGGCTGTCGCTGCAGCCATGGAGCCCGCGGCCATAGTCTGATGGTGGGACAGATGAGACCCCCGGAATGCCCCGAGAACGATTACTCTTATACCCGCAGATTAAGTATATTCCTATGATGGTCCGCACGTTCATCGCACTCGAAATCTCGGAGGAGATTCGCGGCAGGATGTGGGAAGCCCAACAGCTGCTGCTGCAGAGCACCGCCCGCCTGACCCCAGTCCGCCCGGAAGCGATGCATATCACGCTGAAGTTCCTAGGAGAGATAGAGGAGAGAGAGATCGACCCGATTGTCCAGGCTCTCTCTTCCATCCAATTTCGGCCTTTCCAGGCATCCGTCGAGGGGGTTTCCGGTAATCCTCCTTCGAGGCCCCGCGTCGTCTGGGGTGTCGTACGGGACGGCGGCGAATGTGCAGCGCTGGCACGACGGGTGGATGAGGTGCTGGAGCCCCTGGGAATGGAGAAAGAGGGGCGTCCCTACCGTCCCCACGTCACCCTCGCGCGGGTACGCCAGTTCGATCCCTCGCTGCTCCGGCAGGTGAAACTGCTCTCCGCCATGGCGTTCGGGTGCGCAACCGTCTCCAGCCTGAAATTGAAGAAGAGCACGCTGACCCCGAAAGGACCACTCTACGAGGATCTCGCGGAGGTGTCCTTCTGAACCGAACCCCCCTGGAGATCGAGGTGCTCGATCGGATCCGCCCCACGGAGGAGGAGCGGGCAGAAGTCCTGACTGTGGCAGAACGGCTGATGAGAGCCATTCAGGCGAGCGGTATCGCCAGACCGATGATCGTGGGATCGGTCGCACGGAACACCTGGGTGCGGGGCGATCTCGACCTGGATATCTTCATGCTCTTTCCTGCCTCGCTCTCCAGAGACGAACTCGAGGATGCGGGGCTGGCGCTGGCACGCCGTCTCGCCCAGACGTACGGCGAACGGTGGCAGGAGAAGTATGCGGAGCACCCCTACATCAACACGCAGATCGAGGGTATCGATGTCGATCTCGTCCCCTGCTTTGAGGTGGAGTGCGCACGGGAGATCCAGAGCGCGGTCGACAGGACCCCCTTCCACACCCGGTACCTTACGGAGCGGATCGGCGCGTGGGTGGACGATGTACTGCTCTGCAAACAGTTCATGATGGCGAGCAGGATCTACGGATCGGACCAGATGACGGAGGGTTTCTCGGGATATCTCTGCGAACTTCTGGTTCTCCACTACAGGGGATTTAAAGGGTTGCTCCGGGCAGCCTCGACCTGGAAGAGGCATACGTTCATCGATATCGAGGAGCATGGAGCGAAGCGGTTCGACGATCCCCTGGTGGTCATCGATCCGGTCGACCCCGCCCGCAACGTGGCGGCTGCGGTATCGCTCACCCGAAAATTCGAGTTTGTAGAACTGGCCCGGGGATACCTGGAGCGTCCCTCGCCATACTACTTCTATCAAAGCACGCAGCCCCCCATCCGGAAGGATGATTTTATCCAGATTCTCTCCGAGCGAGGCACGGCGCTCTATGCAATCGTTCTGTCCACGCCCCCGTACATCCCCGACGTGGTAGTGCCGCAGCTGCGAAAAAGCCAGGAGGCGGTTGCGGGTCTTCTGGAACGGCATGGATTCTTTATAAACCGCTCCGACTGCTCGATGAACGGCGGGAAGAGCATGCTCCTCTTCGAGCTGCTCGTGGATGCGCTCCCGCCCGTAAAGCGGCACGTGGGACCCCCCCTCTGGTCGGCGGAGAATGCGGCCAAGTTCGCCCGCAAGTACCAGCAGAACACTTTTGCCGGCCCGTTCGTACAGGACGGCATATACATTGTCGAGATCCCTCGACGATACGTGCGAGTTCTCGACCTCCTGGCCTCGCAGGATCTGCTGGATGTGGGTCACGGGCGGCACATCAAGCAGGTGCTCGAAGAGGGTTGGATAGTGCGTGAGGGCACCGAATGCTGGGAAGAGGAATTCGCAGATTTCATCGGCAGATTTCTCAACCGGATCTCTCCTCTGACGCGGATCCGGCGTCTGGAGGAGTGCCGGAAGCCGGGCAATTGAGGTCTGCGTCCTTGAAACTTGTCATCTCTCCTGTGGCCGGGTCGATTCCCCTGACCACGATGAAGGCATCCCCCACCCCGGATCTATCCACTCGACAGACCTTCTCCTCGATCCTCACGGTGTCAGTCGCGGGAAGATTGAACCGCGGGTCAGGCCCTTTTTATCGTGCAGGGATGGACGCGCTGCAGCAAGGTTCGTCCTCTGCCTTCCCAATAGATCCTCATCCCGATCATCGATCCCCACGTTAGCTGCGTCTTCGATACAAGCCCTATCGCACCAATGGGGGAGAGGAGCGCGCCACCCTCCCCTGAAACCCCACCCGTACGATCCCCTCGTATAAATGACCATGACAATCCCTTCTCCGTGCCCCTCTCGGCGCCCCGACATCCCATGTCAGGGAGTTCGCGATCATTGCGGGACGTTGATAAGCATCTGACTGTCTCTGGCTCTTTTGCTCAAAATTACACGTCTCCCGCTCTCTCCCAGCCATTCACGATATGCCCCGATCCAGAACGCAGAGTTTCGCACCCGTGCGGAGCGGAAGTCGACAATTATAAACCGGCGATCACAGTATCAGGTTCTCTGCCTCCTCTAACGCCGATCCCAGAGAGGTGGCGGCCCTCTGTCTGGATCCCGAACTCCGATAGTCTGGAGGACCTCGCACCTCTGGAGATCGTGCCACGCTGATTTTACGGAACAGGCCTCAGCTTCGGTAAACGCTCGCGATTTAAGCGGGTATCCCCACGATGACGCCCTCGCTCTTACGGAGCTTTGAGCAGCGCCCTAACCTCTGCGTTTCGCCTTCTGCGCCGCCAGCCTCTCGATGGCATCCCGGTCGATCTCCGTACGTACGATCAGCCTTCCTGTTCGGATCGCATCGTCGACGAAACCCTTCCCGAGGGCGGTCCGAAGGATGAGCGTGGTATACCCTTCCGGGCTTCCGATAGCGCCTGCCGAGATGTCAGCCCCCTGCGCGGTGAGGTCAGTACAGACATGGCAGCCGGGGCGCACGCAGCCCTCTAGCCGGGCGAGGGGTACCTCGGTGGTGCGACCATCGGCAAGACCGACAAAGAGCTTCCCCTTCACATCCAGATGCCGGATCTGCCAGGGCTCTATCCGGTACTCTCGCCCGAGCTTCTCCTCGATGAGCCGCTGGTAATCGAAACTCTCCGTACAGAAGAGACCAATGACCAGCCGGATCGACTGCCTGAAGGGGCGTAATAACGGGTGCTCGCTCATGCGCATCCGTGCAAGTGCTTCGACCACACAGGGAACTCCCACCACCGCAATCCTGCGGTACTTACGGGTGATAACAGCCTCTTTTAGCGCGGATACGAGCGGCACCCACCAGTTGTAGCGGCTCCCCGCCTGGTGGATCAGCGCATCGGATGCGGTGATGACGACCGACGACGGGCGGTGCGTCCACCTATCCTCGGCCACTGTGACTACGGCATCGATGATGCCCTCCTCGAGGGCGTTTTTGAGAATAGCGGTCACCGCACCCCCGCTCTGCCGTCCCGGAACCTCAAAGGCGGCGCGTGCCGCCAGCAGATCGACATGGTCCCCAGGACCCTGTGCAGGCAGAGGCGCGATCGGTATCCTCGGGCAGGCCTCGTAGCACGCACCGCACGGTACGTCGTCCGTTGCTTCCTTGCAGTATCCGGAGTGGACAGGATGGACTGAATCCGCTCCCGTCCGGAAGTAGAGAGCATCTGCCGGGCAGACGGCAACACACGCCCCGCAGCCGGCACAGCTTCCCGTATCCCAGACCGCTTTCTCCAGATCCTGATAACATCTCCCTGCCATACTCTTCACTTACTCCCACGTATACTTGCTCGCAAAGGGGCGG
>JAXDAH010000146.1:0-4456 GCA_034679905.1 Methanomicrobiales archaeon
CCGTGTTTCATTACAGAGCGGAACCGGGTCAGTATTTCGTGCCGTATACCATGGCGGCTCTGATCTCGCCGATAACCCCGATGCCTGCTGTCTTCCCAAAAAAATAGTGAAGAGCACTCTTCGGCGAATGCTATCCCGAACGAATTTTTTGCCTCATCGGCCAGGATGCTGGATTGACCCCCGCTCTATCGTGCAAGCTGCGGATGTATCCGGCTGTTCCGGTGGGAGATACAATCCGGACCTACTGTACGGGGGAGAGACGGTATGAAGGGGGAGTGTCCTCTTCCCCTCACCGGAATTCCCCCGCTACTGCAGTATCCTGGAAGGATGGTCGGTGCAAGTCCGTCTCCGCGCTTCCTCCCCGTATATGGCAGCTCTTTTTCACGGATACGGAAGAGATCCCCGTTCGTGAGAGGCAGCCTGACGCGATTCGGGCCCATCCGCCCCCGATGTCTATCAGAATCTCCGCTGCCCAAACACCTGCTCCTATCGCACTACGGAGAGGAGGTGCATCTTCCCCCTGCACCCGCACCGGCTGGTCGCGATAGCCCCGGGGCTATGCTATTCCTCGGGGAATCCTCAAGTGCGTACTTGCTTCGGATTCGGGCTTACAGCCCCAAACCAGTCGCCCGTACTCAGGCCTATCGCACTGACGGAGCGGGGCGGAGGGAAGGGGCAAGACCTCTCCGCATCCATGCCTCGGATGCGTGGGAAGAGGACGAGGGTAGCAGTCGGGGCTGAATACCCCTTCGTATACCGGGCTCCCGAAGCTGGATCGCAGCCGCAACGAGTATGCCCTCCACCAGTGTACGGGAGGTGACCTATCGCACCAGCGGTGGCAGGGGTCCGGTCAGTGCGTTCTCGAGAGCATGCGGGCAGGAGCTGAGATCGTCTTCATCGTCACGTGCTCGCGGCATAGCAGGATCACCTTCGTGGATCGACTGGCCGGTCTCTCCACCCTGGAGCCTTTCGGCACGTTTATGATTGCAGCATACCAGCTGATCGGATCGAGGCTCCTGATGGATTTCAGTGCGATGGTGGCGGATGCAATAGGATACACGCGGGATGCGCTCTGGGGAAAATGGGTCAAGTGGCTGGTTCTTGCCCTCTACACCCCCATAAATCTCGGCTACTATAGGCATATCCTGCAGGGGGAGGCAGAACCTCCGGCACGAATACCCGATACCGAGGAGGTCTTTATCGAGGGCCTGAAGCTGCTGCTGGTGCTTGCTGTATATGCCCTCCCCGTCTTCGTTATAGCGTTCGCCTTTTTCGGCGGGACCTATGCCCTCCTCTCCACGATGATACTCACGGGAGATGCATCTGCTGCAATTGCAATTCTCGGCACCGTGGTTCTCGGATCCCTCATCACGTTTCTGTTGTCCATCCTTGTCGGTCTGATCGCAGCGATAGCTGCGATCCGATTCTCGCGGACGGCCGATTACGCCGAAGCATTCAACTTCGGCGCCATCCTCGACCACATCGCACGCATCGGGTGGGGCAACTATATCGTTTCATTCCTGATTCCAGTCCTTGTTATTGGGATTGTGGTGCTCGGGCTTCTCCTGATCCCTCTTATCGGTTGGGCACTGCTGGTCATCCTGGGCCCCGTCTTCGGGATCTTTCTCTCTCGGTACCTGGCGAGCCTGTATGACGCTGCCGCTGTTTGATTCCAATGCCGCTGAAGCGCGCAGGCAGCGGATTTCGATATTCGGGCGGGGAGTTTGTCCACTCCCTGTTTAGAGGCTTGACAATCCCTATTGAGCCGATTAAACTGCTGAACGACGCAGTTACATTCAAATATCCCTTATCGCCTATCGTTTACTTGAGGTTGTATAACCATGGACTATGGAAGCATGCTGGGAGACTCCCTCGACTATACGCGGGATCTCCTGTGGGGGAAGTGGAAACGCTGGATTCTGTTGATCCTGAGTACGATCATCTTTCCATTCCTCCTCGGCTACATCATGGAGATCTACCGGGGAAAACGGGACCCGGAACTGGAGAACTGGGGCAGGCTTTTCATCGATGGACTGAAGTATCTCGTCGCATCGCTCATTTATGCCCTTCCATCGATCCTGATCATGCTCGTCTTCGGGGGCATCGCCCTGCTGGATGCCATCGCCAGGGCGGCCGCCAGCGGAAGCCCCGATCCCTTTGCAGAGAGCCCGGAGCTGCTCGCACCGGCCCTGGTTGCCTTCGGCATCGGTATGATCCTCGCCATCCTGGTAGGGCTGGTAATCGCGATACTGTCTGTCATCGGGCTTGTACGAATGGCACGAACGGAACGGTTCGGAGAGGCCTTCAACTTCAGCGCCATCCTCGCGACCATCCGCAGCATCGGATGGGGCAACTACATCGTGGCGCTCATCGTCATCTGGGTGGTCTCGATCGTGCTGGGGATCGCCCTCTCCGCCCTGGCGGGAATACCGTTCATCGGCTGGATCCTCTGGCTGTTCCTGACACCGGCAGTCATCATCTTCGAGTCGCGCTATATCACCCTGATCTATGACAGCGCCGCACATCCTCCCCGCCCTGCCTGATCCCTTTTCACTTTTTGGTGAGGACCCGGATCTGTCGAAATCCTCATTGAGAACATCTTTACGGCTTTCTTGTATTCACAGGCGAGGGGCGATGCCCCTCCTCCCCCATTTCGTCCGATAGCCTGGACATTGAGTAGCTCCCCCGCCATCATCGGGATTCACTGTCCCGTAACAGCCTGTCGCACCCGTCCTCTCCCCTCTCCGCAGGGGAATTGGATACACCCGATCGGTTATCCACGGGATAGGCGAAAAAATACGCCGGAGAGATATGCTACAGAGCCGAAGATCCTGTCCTGTGGCTGTTCTCCGCGCCCACGACAGCGATCCGTTCGCGGGCAGTGCATCCATCCGTCATCACAACGAGTTCCGCTGTGCATGCAGGGCTATAGCCGAGTGAACATCGGCAGATGAGAGCGGGGCGATCAGGGTCCCGTGAAGGTTCCTGGAGCCGTCTCCGTCTATCGCAGTGCAGGGGTAGCGGTGCAGGAAGAAGGGGCGTCGCCCCCTCCATAATTCTCCTTGCCCAAAGGTAGCGATAGGCCCTGTATTGGTGGAAAGCAGGATGCTTTGGGCATTCAGGCCCGATAAAAAAATTCACGTCGCAGGAGGGGATTATCATGACCGCAATTCTCTGATGAGCTCCTCGAATACGGGGTGAGAACAGGATTAAGAATCCCCCGGTGGTTATCGTACCAGCCGGGGTGGGGGCACGGGGGGAGTGGGAGGGCGCCCCCTCCCCCCTTTGGTGCGATAGGACCTGGATCGGATCAACAGGTAAGCGGCCCCGTCAGCATCCCCTCTCCATCTCCTGGATCCCGGCGAAGTTCTATTGCTCAATTATTCACAGGGATGCAATCGCAGCCTATCGGGCGCAATCACAGTACAGGCAAGGGTATATACCCCTCCCGAGAGGCCGGAACGGCGCAGCGAAGACCTGGAGGGAACGCCGATCTCCCGGCCCTTCAGGCCTATCCGACGATCGGGAAAAGGAGAACGTGGGGGGGAACGCCCTCCGCTCCCCGTCGTGGACGGGTGGCTGGATGGAAGAGGACGCCAGATCCGAACCCGGACTTCCGGATACGGGTACGGGGGGAGACTCATGCCCGGCTCTGCACCGGATCCTGGAGGTGCTGCACCTCTTCAGCCCGACGATGCACCATCCGCATGTACGTAACGATACTTGGCATCGGCGAACAGGGCGCGAGTAAGCACACTCTCGTCGACACGCGTCCAATACTCGTGTAGTGTTTGTGGTTCGCTCCAGTGCACTCACGGGATAGGTCTGACGGAGCCGGAGCTGGGCCACCGAGGCAGGCACGCCGGACAACAATTTAAATACCCTACGGCCCCACTCTTATGCATGACCGAACAGTCCAGAAGGGATTGCTTTATTCTTGAATCGCCTGCGCTTTTTTGATACTACGTTACGGGACGGCGAACAGACGCCCGGAGTCTCCCTGACGCCCAGCGAGAAGCTGGAGATTGCCGCTGCTCTCTCCCGGATCGGGGTGCATACCGTTGAAGTGGGATCTGCGGCCGCATCCGAAGGTGAGCGGGAGGCGCTGCGCCTGATCGCCGATGCGGGCCTCTCCGCCGAGATCTGCACCTACGTTCGGGCGCTCCGGCAGGACATCGACTATGCGGCGGACTGCAACGCAGACTCCGTCCACCTGGTAGTTCCCGTGAGCGACCTGCACATCCAGAAGAAGCTGCGAAAGACACGCGATGAGGTCTGCAGTATGGCCTGGACCGCCGTGGAGTACGCCCGGGAGCGGGGGCTCGCCGTAGAGCTCTCCGGAGAGGACGCCTCCCGGGCCGACCAGGCATTCCTCCGCGAGATATTCGCCGCCGGCGTGGAACGGGGGGCCGATAGGCTCTGCTTCTGCGATACGGTCGGGCTGCTGACCCCGGAG
>JAXDAH010000147.1:0-10958 GCA_034679905.1 Methanomicrobiales archaeon
GTGGGTGGGGGAGAGCGAGCGTGCGGTGCGCGAGGTCTTCAAGCGGGCCCGCCAGGTCGCCCCGGCGATCATCTTCTTCGACGAGCTGGATGCCCTCGCACCCGCCCGCGGTTCGGTAAACGAGTCGCACGTGCTGGAGAGTGTCTTGAACCAGATCCTGACCGAGATGGACGGGCTGATGGAGCTCCGCTCGGTAGCGGTGATGGGCGCGACGAACCGCCCGGACATCGTGGACCCGGCGCTCCTCCGCCCCGGCCGCTTCGACCGCCTGGTCTATGTTGGCGAACCGGACGAGGAGGGGCGGTGGAGCATCCTGCGCATCCACATTCGCCACATGCCCATCGCGGGTTCGGCGATCGAGACGATCGTCGATCGGACCGATGGCTGGGACGAGGGCCGGCTGGACAGTCTCTTCGAACGGCTGGGAACCGACCGCCCGATCACGCTCGACGCGATCCTGACGGAGCTCGAAGGCGTGCCTGCCGGATCCGGCGAGGGGATGCGCAAGGGGCAGCGCCGCCGGAAGATCGTCGACCAGCTCCAGGCCCAGCGGCTGCGGCTCGACGATCCCACCCGCGACGCCCTGGTCGCCGCGATCGCCTCCCGCACGCCGGGCTACGTGGGCTCCGACCTGGAGACGCTGGCCCGCGAGGCCGGCATGTTTGCGATGCGGGACGGTTCGCCCGCCGTGGAGGCGCGGCACTTCGAGGAGGCGGCAAAGAAGGTGCATCCCACCATGAACGACCGCCTGCGGGACAGCTACAGCCGCTTCCAGGAGTTCTTCAAGGGCGGCCTGCCGCAGAAGGATCAGCCGATCGAGTACCAGTGATGGGGACGAGGGCCGCAGCCCGAAGAGGAGATGCCGGGTTGCGGTCTCACGGGGCCAGGTGCGGACCCTGTACACTTTTTCCACACTCCTGTCCTCGCCAGGGTATCTGTAGCAGACGGGGGAGGGGGCAGCCCCCTCTGCGGAGCCCCTCTCCCTTGGGTGCGATAGGCTTGGAGGGAAAGCAGGATGACGCTGGGATTCAGTCTACGGTGGTGGGCATTCGGATTCGAGCTGCGATCTTTTTCCCTGGCCGGGGAAGACGTAACTCCTCCGGATCCCTGTAGAGCAGTTCATACGCGTGGGCTTGGTGTTCTTCAAGAGGGAATATTCCGATGCGTTGGACCCAGTGTCTGCAGGAGGGGATAGATGTGGCACAGGCCAGGGAGTCCTTCCGATTGTACATTTCCAGCCGTCCGTCCTATCCTCGCTTTGAGGGTATCGTACCAGCGGGGGTGGGGGCACGGGGAGAGAGGGGGGTGTGCCCCCCCTCCAGATCCCCTCTCCCGTTGGTGCGATAGGACCTGACCCGAGTTCTCTGCTGAGATTCCACTTGCCGTCTCCATACCCCCCAACCGCATCAAAAGAACGTGCGTTGAGACCTTGAAGGGGTCACTCCACCAGCATCAAGCCGATGTACAGGCCCTGAAGCAGGGGCAATAACCAGGACCGCATCCCGTCCCATAGTCGACTTCGCACATCGCCGCTATCCTCGATCAGGTTATGGTATTGCAGGTACTATAAGCAATATATTTATACATTGATGCTCAAAAATATACAATAAAGCGTGTAAGTAATCCGGAGCCCTGCCATGCCGAACCTCAGCACCTTCCTGGACGTCAATGCCCGCTACCACAAGAAGCCCGTGCTCCTCTACCCCGCCCGGAACGAGCAGTACACCTTCTCCGAACTGCTCTCCCGCGTAAACGCCCTTGGAAACGCCCTCCTCGCCGCCGGTATCGAAAGGGGCGATCGCGTCTGCATCTACCTTGACAGCTGCCCCGAGTACCTCGTCGCGTATCTGGCCAGCTGGCGGATCGGTGCCGTGGCGGTCCCCGCGAACCGGGCATACCGCGAGGCGGAGCTGCTGCATGCCGTCTCGGACTCCGGCGCCCGTGCTGTCGTTACCGATGCGGCGGGTGTGCAGGAGGTCCGGGCGATTCGCGAGAGGGCTCCGGCGCTCGCCACCGTCATAACGGCCGGCCCCCCCTCTGCCGATGCCCTCTCCCTCGCGGAGATCTTTGCCGGCCCGGACCGTCTTCCCGCCGCCAACTGCAGCCTCGAGGATCTCTGCCAGCTGCAGTACACCGCCGGCACCACGGGGAAGCCTAAAGGCGCGATGCTCACTCACGGCAACTGGATGGCGGCCCTGGACGCCGAGCGGGAGGTCCTATCCCTCACCGCGGATGACACCTACCTGGGGATCTACCCCCTGAGCCACGTCGGATTCTCCTGGGGGCTCGCCGCCCTCAAGGGCGGCGCCCGGTTCGTGATGCTGGGACGCTACGAAACGGAGCGCTACCTCTCCCTCGTGGAGGAGTTCGGGGTGACGGTGCTCTCCGCCATGCCGCCCGTGCTCCACACTCTGCTCTCGAGCCCGCCGGGCACCGAAGAGCGGCTCGCAACAGTGCGGGTGGCGATCAGCGGCGGCGGCCCCCTGCTCCCGAGCATCTGGGAGGACTTCGATCGCCGCTACCAGATCCCCATCGCCAACGCCTACGGCCTCTCCGAGACGATCGTGGTCGGATCGGCGAGCTGCGTCCTCCCGAAGCACTACGGACTGCACCGGGATTACCGCAGCGTGGGCGCTCCCGTGGGATACGCGGAGATCTGTATCGTCGAGGAGAACAAGCCGGATCAGGAGCTGCCGCCACTGGCGATCGGGGAGATCGCCATCCGGGGGCCTGCGGTCGCGAAGGGCTACTGGAACCTGCCGAAGGCATCCGAGGAGGTCTTCCTCCCCGACGGCTGGTTCCTTACTGGCGATCTCGGCTACCTGGATGAGGACGGCATCCTCTACATCACCGATCGCAAGAAGGACATGATCGACATGTCCGGCTGGAAGATCTACCCTGCCGAGGTGGAGAACGTCCTGATCCAGCACGCGGCGATCCGCGATGCGGCAGTCTTCGGTCGCTCGGACGGGCGGCGGGGGGAGATCCCGGTGGCCGCCGTCGTGCTGAAAGATGGACAGAGTCTCGACTTCGAGGAGCTCGCCCGCTTCTGCCGCGAGAGGCTGGCCGGCTACAAGGTGCCCCGCGAGATGGTGGTTCTCCCCGAACTCCCGCGGGCGAACGGCTGGAAGCTGCTCCGCCGGGAGCTGCGGACAAGATTTGATAACGGAGTTGAATAGATATGAAGTCCCGAGATATTGCAATTGTTGGAGTCTTACTGGGAGCTGGAGCGATACTGCGGTTCTTCCTGGCGATGCTGCACACGCCGCTCACCCCCAACATGGTGATCGCCTTCTACTGCCTGGCGATCATCCTGGTACAGCCGAAAGTCCACGAAGCGCTCGGTATCGGCATCGTCGCCGGGCTGCTCTCCATGCTGATCTCCAGCTCGATCTTCCCGTCGGCGAACCTGATCAGCGAACCGATAGGCGCCCTGGCCTGCCTCGGTGTCTACGCGGCTCTCCGGAGGCTTCCCAGGGCCGCTCCGATGGCCACCACGTTCGTGGCCACGCTCGCCAGTGGATTCTCGTTCGCCGTCATCGCATTCATCGCCGTTGCGGCCAGCATCTTCGCGAAGTATGGCACCGTCAACGGCTTTGTACTGGTCTTCGTGCCGATCGTGGTGATTACCGCGATCTTCAATGCGATCATAGTAGAGTTCCTCTACATACCCTCGAGCCGCGTGCTTCAGCGGGCTCCAGCCGCGGGGGCCTTCGGCAAGGGGACGTAAATGATCGAGCTCGAAGAGGTCCACTACACCTATCCGCTCAAGACGGAGAACGCGCTCTCTGACATCACCCTGACCTGCGAACCCGGGCGGTGCGTCATGATCGTCGGACCCTCGGGAGCTGGCAAGACCACCCTCTGCCTGGCGGCGGCTGGCATCCTCCGCCACGCATTCGGAGGCACACTCGAAGGGACGGTATCGATCGCGGGTACCGATACTGCCGTCTGCTGCGACCTCCAGGAGATCGCCGCGACCATCGGGATCGCCTTTGACGACCCCGAGGCACAGCTCATCTTCACCACCGTCGAGGAGGAGATCCTCTCGGCCCTGGAGGGGCGGGGACTCGAACCCGCCGAAGCCGAAGAACGGCTGGAGGCCCTTCTCGTCATGACCGACCTTGCGCCCCTCCGCGACCGCGCCCCGCACGCCCTTTCGGGCGGCCAGAAACAGCGGGTGGTGCTCGCCGCCACCCTTGCCCTCGGCACGGACATCCTCATCCTGGACGAGCCGACGACGGAGCTCGACGAGCGCGGAATCCGCACGATCCTCGAGATTCTCCAACACGCAAAAGCGCAGGGCAGGACGATCCTCCTGACCGATCACAGACTCGACGGGCTGCAGGAGCTCGTCGATACCCTCGTCATCCTGGAGGGGGGACGGATCACGGCTGCCGGCCCGCCGCCCACCGTGCTGGGTGAGGAGCGGGTGCGGGAGATCGTCTATCAGGACTTTTCGGGGCTGAACGCTCCCGCCATCCCGAGACCCGCAGCCGGAAGTGCCCCCGCCATCGAGGTTCAGGAGCTCACCCACCGCTACGACGGCATTCCCGCCCTGCAGGGCGTAAATCTCGCTATCCACCACGGGGAGTTCGTGGCGATCGTGGGGGAGAACGGATCGGGGAAGACCACACTCATCAAGCACTTCAACGGCCTCCTGAAGCCGGATTCGGGGCAGGTGAGGGTGATGGGGCAGGACACCCGGCATGCCACGGTATCGGACCTGGCGCGCCGTGTGGGGCTCGTCTTCCAGAATCCCGATCACATGTTCTTCCAGGAGACGGTCCGGGACGAGATCGCGTTCGGACCGCTCAACCTGGGCATCCCGAGCCCGGGGACGGCGGTCGATGAAGTGCTCCTTCAGATGCGGTTGCAGGGCGTCCAGCACCTCTACCCCCGCTGGCTCTCCCGCGGCGAGCGCCAGCGGCTGGCCATCGGCTGTATCCTCGCGATGCAGCCGCCCGTCATCGCCCTCGACGAGCCCACCACGGGGCTGGACGGGCGGGAGTCGCGGGAGATCCTGGAGATTCTTAAAAGGCTCCAGCGCGGCGGCCGCACCATCGTCGCCGTCACCCACAACCGGAGCATCGCGATGCAGTGTGCCGACCGCGTCGTCACCATGGAGCATGGGACGGTGGCATCCGATGTCTCCATGCGAGGGGAGTAGCACATGCCGGAGATCCTGCAGTACGTCCACAGGGACGGCCTCCTGCACCGCCTCAACCCGCTGACGAAGATCGTCTGCATCCTGGCGATCGGCACTGCCGCCATCCTCTCGGATCAGGTGCCCGTCCTCCTCGCCATCCTGATCGGGCTCGCCCTCGCTGCCTGGAGAGGCCGCATCTCAAACGAGATCCTGCGGCAGTCCGCCCTCATCGCCGTGATGAGCGTCATCCTGATCGCGCTCACCATCCTCACGGTCCCCCACGGGACCGTACTCGGCACCCTGATCCCGCAGCCCGTTCCGGGGATCGGCGGTGCCATCCCGATCACCCTGGGGGCGCTCGAGATCGGGATCCTCCTCACGCTCCGATTCATGGTCCTGATCACGCTCTTCCAGATCTTCGTCATCTCGACGCAGCCCCGGGATCTGGTGCACGCCCTGGAGTGGATGCGGGTGCCGCCGGAGTACACGCTCATGTTCGTGCTGGCCTTGCGCTTCATCCCCTCCCTCCAGCTCGAGGCGCTCCGCATCCACGAGGCGCAGCTCGCCCGAGGCTATAACCCGGGCAGGGGATTCGTCGGGAAGATCCGCAGCCTCGCTCCGCTGATGATACCCCTCGTCGCCAACTCCCTCGGGAAGGCGACCGTGCTGGGGCTCACCATCGACCTCCGGGGCTATCGGAGGCATCGGCCCGTGCGGAAACTCCGCTTCTCCGCTGCCGACATGGCTGCCGTCTCCGGTATAGGCGGGATAGCGCTCTGCTGGTGCGCACTCCTGATTTAAACCCGCAGAATCACGATCAGATAAGATTATGTCTGGAAGAGAAGAGTACAAGGATCAGGATGCGATCTTCATCGAAGGATACTAGCAAGCGGTCCACCGGCATCGGCGGCCTGGATTACATACTGGATGGCGGCATTCCAAGCGGAACCTCCACCGTTGCCTATGGCTCCCCCATATCGGGCCTGGATCTCCTGGCCCGGCAGTTCTGGAAGACCGAAGAGGAACAGGGGTCGTACCTGATGCTGGATGCGGACGTCGAAGAGGGCATGGATTCCGTACTCGATCTTCCGCCGGATCGGCTCCCGGAGCGCATGAAGGGAGATCGTATCGTCGTCGACTCCCTCTCCTCCCTGGTACTGACACACGGGATCGATGCCGCGATCCGATTCATGTCCGACGGCATTCGCGATACGCTCGCCCGCAGGGCAAACGTCCTCTATGTGGTCTACTCCGGCCTCCATGCCCCCGCGGACGAGATGCGAATCCTTCGCTCTGCGGACAACGTGATCGAGCTCCGCCAGGAGGTCCGCGGGAACGAGGTGATTCGAACGCTCGCCCTCTACAAGCTCAAGGGGGCGGCGATTCCCGATCGTGTGGTGCCGTTCATCATCACGGAGAAGGGAATAGAGCTCTCGACGACGAGCCGTGTGGTGTGAGTCAGGCCAGGTCTATCCGCATCCGCCGGCTGGCATCCACCATATTTTTCAGTTTTTTGAACGCGACATCCCTGGGGAGCATGCGCAGTCCGCAGTCGGGATCGATCAGCATCCGGTGGGACTCGAAGATCTCCGCGCCGCGCTGGATCCGCTTCTCGATCGTGGCCACACTCTCGACGGCGGGATCGCTGCTGTCGACGCACCCGAAACCGATCCACTTCCCCTTCAGATCCCGCCGGGCGATGATGTCGAGGTTCCGATCGCTGCCGGAGAACTCGAAGTCGAAGATGGTGACCGGCATCTTCAGGATCGCGTCGATGACCCCGACCAGTTCCCCGCAGGCATGCAGGCAGGTCGCGCAGCGGAGTTCGGAGGTGATGAGCGATATGGACTCCAGAGCCGCCTGCATGTCGGCCATGCCAGTGGAGAGGATCGGCTCGTCGATCTGCAGGATGGTCACTCCCGTCGCCTCCAGCCCCTTCGCCTCCACCAGGAGGGCTCGCGCCAGGTCGAGGATCAGCTCCTCGCGGTTGCGGTACATCGGCGTGGCGATCTGGAGGGCATGGGCGAGTGTGCTCGGGCCCGTGATGATCCCTTTCACGAGCGGGTGGCGGGAGAGCGCGTACCGGGTATCCCCGATAGTGATCGGCTTTGCCGGAGGCTCCACCTTGCTGACCACGCGCTGGCCCTGAATGCCCGGCAGCCGGGATGTGAAGACGGAGACCATGTCGCCCCGCACCTGGCCGTCGGAGAGGATATCGATGCCGGCCTGCAGCTGATCCGAGACCGCCAGCTCCACGGCGGAGTGGAGGGGATCGAGGAGGCTCTTCAACCCCACGCTCTTCACCACGGGGTAGCTTCCGACAACGGTCGTCGGAAAGAGTTTCGAGATAAAGTCCATCGTTTCACCCTGCAGAGGCAGCCTGCCCCTCATCAGCGAGGCTCCGCATCGCTGGCTGGAGCCTCGAATCTGTAGAAGGTTATCATTCGGGGGTAAAATCGTTTCTGCTCCGATGTTCTCGAGCAGGCGCCCAAAGGAATACCGCGGGTCGGCAGTGGTCAGCGGATGCGACGGGGAGAGCTGCGGCTGCCCGAACGGGACCGCCTCCAATTCCCGGGACCTCCGAGCGGCTATCCGCTCTTCTCAGTCAGCTCCGGTACTCTGGCTGGTGCTGCATCTCCAAAAAGAGCCAGACCCTGCGATCGATGAACCTGAGCTTGCTCAGCTACACCAGGGCGAGTCCGAAGGCAAGGGGCCCTGGAATGCGCAGGTTCCCCAGAAGACAGAGAGCATGCCGATTGCCGAGACGGCACTCAGAAGGTTCGGTAGCCGCCTGTGGTGTGGTGGGAGGGGAACGGAGCCCCGCATTATCCACGCTCTCCGAGAACTCCCTCTGACGCCCGGTTGACGGTGGAATCGGGTCTCCTGAATATTCTGGGTTTGGCGAACAGCCGGAGAACCGCCAGGACTACCGGCAGAATGGCCAGCCAACCCAGGTATGCACGGCTCCAGAACGCCAGCGCCCGAAGGGGCAGTACGGCGTTCCCGGACCGGACACTCCGGGGATGGGCATGCCGCAGCCAGGTCTGTCGGGGCGCTGAGACGATCTTCCAGAGTCAGGGCGCCTGCGATACCCCTGTCAGGGGACCAGGCGGTGCCGATCCCGTGGGAAGAGCACCGCCTCGCGGATGTTGGGGAGCCCGAGCATGGTCATCACCAGCCGCTCCGCCCCCAGTCCCCAGCCGGCGTGGGGTGGCATGCCGTAGCGGAACGGCTTCAAGTAGAACTCGAAGTTCTCCGGCGTCAGCCCTTTGGCACGGATCTGCTCGACGAGCAGATCGTGCTGGTGCACGCGCTGGGCGCCGCTGGCGAGCTCCATCCTCGGATGCATCAGATCGAAGGCCTTGCAGAGCTCGGGATTCTCCGGATATGGCATGGCATAGTAGGGGCGAATCGACGTCGGCCAGTCCACGATGAAGTAATGCTCGCCGATCTCCTCTCCGAGAGCCTTCTCCGCCACCGTACCGATATCGTCTCCAAAGGCGATCTTCTCTCCTGTCCTCCTCTCCGCGATGGCAATCGCATCCCTGTAGGGGATGCGGGGGAATGGCGTTCTGGGCACCTCGAACCCGCCGATCCCCAGGTCGGCGAGGAGGTCACCGTGCTCCTCCCGCACCCGGCGGTAGATGTGGACGATCAGGTCCTCGAGGAGCTGCATCACGTCGCGGTGGTCCGCAAAGGAGACCTCGACGTCGATCGATGTGGCCTCGTTCAGGTGCTTGGTGGTGTTGTGCTCCTCCGCTCGGAATATGGGGCCGATCTCCAGCACCTTCTCGAAACCCGCCGCCATCATCATCTGCTTGTAGAGCTGCGGGCTCTGGTTGAGGAACGCCTCCTTCTCGAAGTAGGCGATCGGGAAGAGCTCCGTTCCCCCCTCGGTGGCAGCCGCCACGATCTTGGGAGTGGCGATATGAACAAAACCACGGTCCGAGAAGAACCCGTTCACTGCCTGCATCACCGTGCTGCGGATCAGGAAGACCGCCGTGACGCGGGGTTTCCGCAGGTCCAGGAAGCGGGCATCCAGCCGGGTGTCCAGTTCCGCCGGCACCTTCTCCACCACGTCGAGGGGGAGCGGGCTGGCGGAGGTACTGAGAATCTCCAGGCTTTCCGGGATCAGCTCGCGCCCCCCGGGCGCCTTGTCGATCGCCTTCACGGCACCCGATACCCGAACCACGGACTCCCGACTGATGCTGTTTACCGCGGCAAGAACGCCTTCTGGGGCCTTTCTCTTGACGATGGTTACCTGGATGATCCCGGTCCGGTCCCGCACCAGACAGAAGTACAAACCGCCCAGATCGCGGATCTCGTGCACCCAGCCCTGGATCTCGGCGGTGCTCGTATACGGAGTTACTTCACGGATAGGAACGCTCATGTGAACTCTATACCGTTGGCGCCGGATAGATATAGGGTTTTATACGCACTGTCGCGATCGACGTCGGATGGGATCGGGAGCCGACGCGCCGCGTATCCTGCCTGCCGGCCGGGCAAACGGCGTATCCCGTGCCAGCGCGGCCGTGCGGCGGGAGGGGCTCCTGCCCTTCCCGATCAGGCCTTCTCTTCGCCCGCCTTCAGGCGGAGGAGCGGTTCCAGGGAACGGGCGTCGCCGATGCGCCCGAGGAGATCTTCGGCGTTCATCGAGATCCCCTTTTTATCCAGAGCCAGGGCAACCCATGCATCTGATCCTCTCCCCGGCTCTTCCACCCCTGCGGAGCGGGAGGCTCCGCTCTCCGTCGTCCTGCTGAGGCTGAACGCCTGTATCAGCCCTCTGACGTCCTTCCGCTCCCGCAGCCTCTCCCGCACCGTCCGGTATATCCCTTCCCTCTCCATTCTGCCCCCTCAACTCGCAGCTACTCAGGAGTTCTCCGGAACGCTCTATATAAGCTTCGCTTTTTGTCTCCCGCACGGATCTGCAGCACAACTCCATGGGGGCAACGCCCGCCACGCCCCCGGTAAATTTGATGTGGCCGTCCACGATACAATTTATATATTCCGGGGATCCGCTCCATCGCGGCGGGACCTCCGGCACGCCACCATGAAGGTCAATCTCACACGATACATCCTCTACCTGGTGCGGTGGCAGGCGAGCACCCCGCTCCTCGCCGGGGTGCTGATCCTGCTCGCTGCGCTGGATACGCTGACAGCGACGATCGTCGCCAACCTGATCGGCGGCCTGATCTTCTTCTGGGTCGATCGCTTCATCTTCACGTCGCGCCGACTTTCAGCCCAGTGGGAGGTAAAAGAGAACATCCGCTGTGTCGACTGCGGGCGGACGGCGCGGGGCTACCGCCTCGTTAAGACGGCGAACTACGACCGCACGGAAGACAGGGAGCCCGAGTTTCGCTGCGAAGCCTGCTCGGAGATCAAGTCTGCGGAGCTGAAGAGGCGGGGGGTGCAGCTGTAGCCGCCCCCTGCCGGGTCGCGCTTCGGATGCCGTTACGCCCTCGACCGTGAATTCCTGCAAAAAAAAGAGCTTCCTGGCGGATCTGCAGCCAAAGCCCCTCCGCAACTTTTATATGTGAATATGGCGACAGAACGCACAACCGGGTAGCGATATCCCGGGCGTTAGTCGCCTCGTTGCAGAGCATCTGGCCGAACGCACGCGAAATCACCTGCTGCACCACGATTGTCTGTTGCTGCCCCGGCACCAGGAGAGACCCTCATGAGAAGAGAGTACGTAAATTCCCCGATTGAGGAGGCAATCTGCGAACTCCGATTGTCTCCGGAGACAGACTGGGATCTGGCGGTTCCCGGCCTGTACTACGATCGTATTAAAGAGGAGCTCCCCACACGG